>WFSC01000071.1 GCA_015486185.1 Bacteroidales bacterium
AGAACATGATGTGATCTGCGTGTCAGGTGATCTGGGAAGTGCTTATATGGGTCTCCAGATCCTGCGACGGGAAAATAAATTGTTTCAGGAGGACCATCATTTTCAACCGGATCTTTCCCAGTATGAATACATTGTCGGCAGGCAACTGAAACCTGAAGCCCGCAGAGATATTATTCAACTATTCAACGAAAAAAATATCCTGCCGACTTCCATGATCGATGTCTCAGACGGCCTTTCTTCCGACCTGTTGCATCTGTGTCATAATTCTCAGACAGGTTGCAGAATTTATCAGGATAAAATACCCATTGACCGGGAAACAGCATCTGCGGCAGAAGAGATGCAGATCGAACCGCTGGTCGCCGCCCTGAACGGAGGAGAAGACTATGAACTGATGTTCACTATCCCGGCAGCAGAAATGGACAAACTGACAAATATTCCCCAGATACACCCCATAGGGTTCATGACTCCAGAGTCAGAAGGCCGCCGTTTGGTAACCACCAGTGGCTCCGAAACTGATCTGACCGCCCAGGGATGGAATGCATTCGGGACAGAAAAAAATCCAAAAGTTTAAAATTATCCGGATACCTTATTTATTATCCTATACTGCCTTCCAGACTGATCTGTAGTAACTTCCGTGCTTCTACAGCAAACTCCATGGGCATTTTATCCATTACTTCTTTGGCATAACCATTTACGATCATTCCGACGGCATCTTCCGTAGGAATACCCCGCTGATTAAAATAAAATATCTGGTCTTCTCCGATCTTTGAAGTGGTAGCCTCATGTTCAACGGTAGCGGTCTTATTTCCGACATCCAGATAAGGATAGGTGTGTGCACCACATTTGTCTCCTATCAAAAGAGAATCACATTGAGAATAGTTCCTGGCATTTTCTGCTTTTCTGGATACCTTTACCAGTCCGCGGTAACTGTTGTGGCCAAATCCGGCAGATATTCCTTTTGAAACGATCGTGCTATGGGTATTTTTCCCGATATGTATCATTTTGCTTCCCGTATCCGCCTGTTGATAATTATTGGTTACAGCTACCGAATAATATTCCGAGCTTGAGTTATTTCCCTTTAATATGGTACTGGGATATTCCCAGGATATAGCCGAACCATTGGATAACAGAACCCAGGATATTTTGGAATTGTCCCCTTTACATATTCCGCGTTTGTTGGCAAAATTAAACACACCTCCTTTTCCATCCCTGTTACCCGGATACCAGTTTTGTATTCCGGAAAATTTGATCTCGGCATTCTCCAGGGCGACCAACTCAACGAGGCCCGCATGCAATTGGTTATTATCCCGCACAGGGGCCGTACATCCTTCCAGATAACTCACATAACTGTCTTCATCGGCAATGATCAATGAACGTTCAAACTGTCCCGCTTCTGCAGCGTTAATACGGATGTAGGAAGACAACTCCATGGGACAATGTACCCCTTTCGGGATATAGCAAAAAGTGCCTCCGCTAAACACGGCTGCATTCAGGGCAGCATAATAATTGTCCGTATAGGGGATCACACTTCCCATATATTTTTTTACCAGATCCGGATATTTACGGATGGCCTCATCCATCGGACAAAAAATTATACCCAGCTCTGCCAGTGTATCCTGAAAAGTGGTTTTTACCGAAACACTATCCATAATGGCATCTACTGCCACACCTGCCAGCATCTTTTGTTCTTCCAATGGTATTCCAAGTTTCTCATAGGTTTCAAGTATTTCCGGATCCACCTCATCGAGACTTTCGTATGACGGTCCTTTCTCCGGAGCCGAATAATATACAATGTCCTGAAAATCAATATCCGGTATCTGTAAATGAGCCCAATGGGGTATTTCCATTTTTTGCCAATGCCGGAAGGCTTTCAACCGGTATTGTAATACAAACTCCGGCTCTTCATTTCTTTTGGAGATCTCCCGGATAATTTCTTCATCCAGACCTTTGCGTACCGAGACTTCTTCAATGTCGGTAACAAACCCGTACTTGTATTTTTCTCCGGTAACTTTTCTTAATATTGTATCCTGATCTTTTGTCATCACAATATCTCCTGTAATTTGTATTAATTATATTCGATCAAATGAGCGATACAAAATTACAGTAATCCGGCTATCATTGTACTTTTTTATCACCGGAATCCGGGGAAAATTATAATCTGGCTTTCTTTTTCTATACCCCACTCCGGATGATGCCCCGACTGGAATTTCTTATAAAGATAAGGATTTCGTCCCGCTCAGGCGAAGGGTTATATTCTTTTTCGATGGTCTCCAGGGCTTGTGATACGGTCAGACCTTTCAGATAGATCGTCCGGTAGATATCCAGTATTTCGTTAATCTTTTCATTGGTAAAACCACGCCGGCGCAATCCTACCGAGTTGACCCCCATATAGCTGAGCGGATCGCGGTCTGCTTTTACAAAGGGAGGTACATCCTTTCGTACTTTGGTTCCACCTCCAACCATTACGTGGGCTCCGATATGGACAAACTGGTGGACCAGGGTACCTCCTGCCAGAATGGCCCAGTCATGGACTTTCACTTCTCCGGCCAGAGAAGCATTATTTACCAGGATGCAATGATTTCCCACTTCACAATCATGTGCAATATGCACATAGGCCATCAAAAGGGTATGGCTCCCTATTACCGTTTTCCAGGCAGCTTTTGTTCCACGGTTTATGGTCACAAACTCACGCACCGTTGTATCATCGCCAATCTCTACCGTTGTTTTTTCTCCTTCAAACTTCAAATCCTGAGGGATAGCGCCAATTACTGCCCCGGGAAATACCCTGCAATTTTTTCCAATACGTGTCCCCTCCATTATGGTTACATTGGGCCCGACCCAGGTTCCCTCTCCTATCAATACATCATCAGCTATAGAGCTGAAAGGACCAATGGTTACATTTTTTCCTATAACAGCCCCGGGGTGTATATCTGAAAGTTTATGAATCATTTCCGTATTTCTTATATATCTGAGCCGTAAGTTCGCCTTCCACCACCAGTTTGTTGCCAACAAAAGCCTGGGCATAAACCGTTACGATCCCATGTCGTACAGGTCCTGCCAAAACCACCTTGGCAATAAGCGTATCACCGGGAACCACTTTATTTTTAAATTTAACCTTATCGATCTTGAGGAACAAGGTCCCGTAATTTTCCGGATCAGGAACCGTATTCAGCACCAGCATACCTCCTACCTGGGCCATGAACTCGATCTGTAACACTCCCGGCATCACCGGTTCATCCGGGAAATGTCCCTGAAAGAACAACTCACCAAAAGTCAGGTTTTTTATTCCTACTACACTTTCCTCATCCAGATAGATAATTTTATCCACCAACAGAAAAGGATAACGATGTGGTAATCTTTTTCGCACTTCATTCACATCAAAAACCGGTTTTTCATTCGGATCATATACCGGGATACCTTTCTGTGCCCTGGCTTTTTTTATTGCCTGCCGGATAAGTCTGGCAAACTCGGTGTTGGCCTTATGCCCCGGGCGCGTAGCTACTATTTTCCCTTTTATGGGCTGACCCACCAAAGCAATATCCCCCATCAGATCGAGTAGTTTATGACGGGCCGGTTCATTCGGAAAATGCAGATCAATATTATTCAATATTCCTTCCGAGTTGGCTTTGATATGAGGTTTATGAAACAAATCGGCAATCCGGTCAACCTCTTTCTGTTCTACTTTTCTGTCAAGGATCACGATGGCATTATCCAGGTTCCCCCCCTTGATCTTATTCTGTTTTGCCAGCCCCTCCAGCTCATGAAAGAATACAAAGGTACGGGACATGGCAATCTCTTTTTCAAACTCATCACGGTGATTAAGTATCGCATATTGATTTCCCAGAACTTTAGAATTATAATCAATCAATACATTGATACTAAGATGATCATCGGGATAGATCATAATATCAACTCCGTTTTCTTCATCCGAATAGGCAATTTTTTCCTTGACCACAAAATAATCTCTGGGCTCTTCCAGTTCGATAATACCTGCCTTTTTAATGGCTTCGACATATTTTATGGCACTCCCGTCCATAATAGGTGCTTCCGGACCATCTATTTCAATAAGAACATTATCTACACTCATGCCGTTCAGTGCAGCCATCACATGTTCGATGGTCGCAACCCTGGCCCCGTTTTGCTCCAGCGTAGTACCCCGCGTGGTTTCTACAACAAATTCTGCCAAAGCTTTAACAGAAGGTTTTTCAGGCATATCCGTACGAACAAAAACACATCCGTGATTAGCAGGTGCCGGCTTAAAAGTCAATGTAACCTCAATACCCGTATGTAATCCATTGCCTGTTAAGGAAACCGCATTTTTCAGTGTAGTCTGTTTTTCACTCATAAACGATTTTTTACTTTTATTTTATTTCCCCTAAAAAACGGGCGCAAGATACAAAAATTAAAAAATTCCGCAGGAACATCATTTTGAAAGCTCCTGAAACTTATTTTCAAGCTCCCGTAATTTCTGATATATCTCAGGGAGGTTCTTCATATAAAATAGCATTTTTCGAAATTGTCGCATAGGAATAGCAGGAATTCCTGAAACAATTTCATTGTCCTTTTTAATCGAATTGTGAACCCCTGATTTAGCTGCGATTTTTACTCCCTCGGCTATTTTCAGGTGCCCGTTTATCCCCACTTGTCCTCCGATCATGCAATCCTTACCTATTTTTGATGATCCGGCAATACCCGTCTGGGCAGCCATTACGGTACGTTCACCCAAATCTACATTATGGCCTATCTGGATCAGATTGTCAAGTTTTGCTCCATGTCTGATCACAGTACGTCCCATAGTAGCACGATCGATAGTAGTATTGGACCCTACCTCAACATAATCTTCAAGTTCCACAATCCCTATCTGAGGAATTTTTTCATAGTCACTTCCTGCTGTCGGGGCAAAACCAAATCCATCAGATCCGATCACACAGCCGGCATGCAGCACGCAATTTTTTCCGATGACAGTCCCATGATAAATTTTAGCTCCGGGATAGATCACCGTATCATTTCCTATTCTGACATCATCTCCTATATATACATGAGGATAAATACGCACCCTGTCCCCTATCTTCACATTCTTTCCAACATATGCAAAAGGGCCTGCATAAACGTCTTTCCCGGTTTGTACACTGCTTTCCAGAAATGCCAGTGAGTGTATGCCTGCAGGTTGTTGCCGGTTCTGTTCCACCAGATTAAGCAACATGGCAAGAGCTTTATAAGAATCATTCACACGTATCAATACCGGCTTAATCTTTTTTTCCGGCACAAAATCCCTGTTAACCAGGATAGCCGAAGCTTTTGTAGTATATACATATTTTGTATAGGCCGGATTAGACAAAAACGTCAACTCTCCCGGCCGGGCTTCTTCAATTTTTCCAAATCCTGTCAAAATCTGATCTCTGTCGCCTTCAACCTCCCCTTTCAGGTAATCTGCGATCATCTGGGCTGTATATTCCATTATTATAAAAAATTATTGTTAAACTTTAATTTGTATATTCTTTGGGATAACAAAGGATATGTTTTTGTACGATCTTTGAAATAATATTTTGGTCCATTATGTCTGAGACTTCCGTTATATCTTTTACCGACCCATCCTTTCGCAGGATATTGATCTGATGATCCTCCGGTGAATAGGCAAAGTTGCTAATCGTATTTGTAAAAACAAAAAAAGATGTTTCCATTTCATTGAATCCGGTATCCCGCATCATTTTTCTCCGGATACTCTCTGTCTTCTCTTTATCAAAAGGCCGGGCTTGGATTTCCACATGAAATAATTTCCGGTTGACCAGCCTGTGACACAGATTGGAAAGTACCGGATCCTTCGAATAGGCCCACACTTTGGCAGAAGTAATAATATCATTGTCATCCAGTAAAGAAAACTGATCAAGTAATTCCTTCCCCTCAGCCTGTGTCAACGCATCGTATCTTTTCTGCGGATACCGGGAATACAAAAAATAATCCAGGGCAGGCGTAACAAAAAGCTTTTCTCCGCTTCCGGCCAGTTGATGTGCACGATCGAGTATTTTCAGTAACAACTGTTCGGCAGAAACTACGGTTTTATGAAAATACACCTGCCAATACATCAGACGACGGGCAAAGACAAATTTTTCAATGGAATAAATCCCCTTTTCTTCGATCACTAATCTGTCATTCACAACGTTAAGCATTTTGATGATCCGTTCCAGGCCTATGACCCCTTCCGATACCCCGGTAAAATAGCTGTCTCTTTGCAGATAATCCAATCTGTCCATATCCAATTGTCCGGATATCAATTGATTAAAAAACTTTCGCGGATATTTTCCCTGAAATATCTGAATGGCCTCCGTCAGTTTGTTGTCAAATTCTTTATTCAGTTGTGCCATAAACAATAAGGAAAGCTGTTCATGAGACAGCTCTTTAATGATCGTTTCTTCAAGTGCATGAGAGAACGGCCCGTGACCTATATCATGTAATAAAATAGCAACGGTAGCAGACAAAGCTTCTTCGTTTGATATACAGACTCCTTTACTACGTAAGGATTGAATGGCCTGATCCATCAGATAAGAAGCCCCCAGGCTGTGTTGAAACCGGGTATGATTGGCACCGGGATAAACCAGGGAAGTAAGACCCAGTTGCCTGATCCTCCGGAGTCTTTGCATCCAGGGATGTTCAAGCAGATCAAATAATAAAGCGGAAGTTACCGGAATAAAACCATAAACCGGATCATTGATGATCTTCCGTTTCGTATTGTTTGGTTCCTGAACCATGGTTGTTTTTTAACAAAAATAATGCCGGTAAATTCAGTCAACATGGGCACAAATTAGAATATTTTTTCATTATTTATTGAAAGAAAAGCAATTATTTGTTTTTTCCGGATGAAAATATTATCTTTGCACCCGAAATGAGGCGAAGAATGGCAGGGGACAGTGTCCCCTGTTTTATTAGGATATAATGATACGGAAAGATGACATACGGCAATTGATAGAAAAATATCCGGGAGGAGAAGATTTTTTCATTGTGGATATACATGTTTCTCCATCCAATAAGATCACTGTTATGGCAGACCGGAAAAAAGGGATATCTATTGATGAATGTGCCCGCATTTCAAAGTTCATTGAACAACATCTGGACAGGGAAAAAGAAGATTTTGAACTTGTCGTATCTTCTCCCGGTCTGGACTCACCGTTCACTGTCATCGAGCAATGGCAAAAAAATATTGGGGAAAATATTAAAATTCAACTGGCCAACGGAGAAACCCATAAGGGAAAACTTTCCGGGATAGAAAATGATAAAATCCTGCTGGAAGAACCGGAAAAAGCTCCGAAAAATAAACACCGGCAAGCCGGAAATAAAAAAAATACTATAACACATAAGCTTGAATATCCTCTGTCAGAGGTTAAAACCGCAAAGCTTATCATTGAATTCAAATAAGACTATGGGAGGAAAGAAAATCATGGATAATGTAAACCTGTCTGACACCTTTGCTGAGTTTAAGGAATTAAAGAACATTGACCGTGCTACCATGATGAGTGTTCTGGAAGATGTATTCAGGAGTATGTTAAAAAAGAGATTTGGTACCGATGAAAACTTCGATATCATTATCAATATAGACAAAGGAGACTTTGAAATTTGGAGAAACCGGGAAGTTGTGGAAGACGATCAGTTTGAAGATCCGGCTTTTCAGATCCCTCTTTCCGAAGCCAAAAAAATTGATGAAGATTATGAGATAGGAGAAGAAGTGACTGATGAAGTGAAGTTAAAGGATTTTGGCCGACGGGCCATTCTATCACTCCGGCAAAATCTCACGACTCGGATCCTTGAACTTGAAAAAAACAATGTCTTCAACAAATATAAAGATCGGGTAGGAGAGATCGTGATCGGCGAGGTCTATCAAATCTGGAAAAGAGAAACCCTTGTGCTCGATGACGAAGGGAACGAGCTGATCCTGCCCAAAAGCGAACAAATCCCATCCGACTTTTTCCGGAAAGGGGATTCTTTACGGGCTGTTGTTATCAAGGTGGAAATGCGTAATAACAACCCGCTCATTATCCTGTCCCGTACTTCCCCTGTTTTCCTGGAACGTTTATTTGAGCTGGAAGTGCCGGAAATTTTTGACGGACTTATCACGATCAAAAAAATTGTACGCATACCCGGAGAAAGGGCAAAAGTCGCGGTGGAATCCTATGATGAAAGAATCGATCCGGTGGGTGCCTGTGTCGGCATGAAAGGTTCCCGTATTCATGGAATTGTC
>WFSC01000072.1 GCA_015486185.1 Bacteroidales bacterium
ATGCAGAGCCAGCTTCCCGGAGGAGTCTCTCCCGAACTGGGCCCGGATGCAACAGGTCTGGGCTGGGTATATGAGTATGTCCTGAAATCAAAAAAGAGAAGCCTCCAGGAACTTCGTTCCATCCAGGACTGGTTCCTGCGATACGAACTTACCGCTGTACCGGGAGTTTCCGAGGTGGCAAGTCTCGGGGGGTTTGTAAAACAATATCAGGTAAATGTTGATCCGATAAAATTAGCCTCCTATAATATTCCTTTGAAAAAAATCAAGATGGCTATTAAGATGAGCAATAACGATGTAGGCGGACGTCTTGTTGAGATGGGTGAAACGGAGTTTATGGTCAGGGGACTTGGCTACATTAAAAATAAAAAAGACCTGGAAATGATTGCCATAGGGGTTGATAAACTTACGGGTACACCTGTTTATTTAAAGGATGTGGCTAATATTGACATTGGACCCGAGTTACGTCGGGGACTGGCCGACTGGAACGGTAAAGGTGAAGTAGTCGGGGGAATTGTTATCCAGAGATTCGGCGAAAACGGATTAAAGGTAATCGAGCGTACAAAAGAAAAACTTAAGGAACTTAAAAAATCCCTCCCCCCTGATGTACAGATCGTTACGGCTTATGACCGTTCCGGGCTTATTGAAAAAGCCATTGATAACTTAAAAGATAAATTATTAGAAGAAATTCTTGTTGTTTCATTGGTAATCTTTGTTTTCCTCCTTCATTTCAGAAGTTCACTCGTGGCTGTTTTCACCTTGCCGACGGCTGTTCTGGGCGCGTTGTTAGTCATGCATATACAAGGGATCAATGCAAATATTATGTCATTGGGTGGCATTGCCATTGCCATTGGGGCGATGGTTGACGCGGCCATAATCATGGTAGAGAACACGCAATCCCATGTGCTGCATAACCAACTTAAACCCAAAGAACAACAGAAGCCCCATTGGGCTATCATTTTGCAGGCATCCAAAGAAGTAGGACCTTCCATTTTTTTCTCTCTTCTGGTGATTGTGGTTTCATTCCTGCCCGTTTTTGCCCTGGAACAGCAGGAAGGACGCCTGTTTAAGCCGCTTGCTTATACAAAATCTTACTCTATGGCAGTGGCTGCCATTCTGTCTATTACCATTGTGCCTGTGTTGATGGGGTATCTTATCCGCGGGAAAATGAAAAAAGAAGAGCAAAATCCGATAACAAGATTTCTTATGAATGTGTATCACCCCATTGTTGATTTTGCTATTAAAAGAAGATGGCTTATTCTTGTACTGGTTGCTGTGATTCTGGGAACTACTTATTTCCCATATAAAAAGTTAGGTTCAGAATTTATGCCTCCCCTTTATGAAGGAGATCTCTTGTACATGCCAACAACCTTGCCGGGGATATCTATTACCAAAGCACGGGAACTATTGCAACAAACGGATAAGATCATTAAGTCGTTTCCGGAAGTTGAATCGGTGTTGGGCAAAATAGGACGGGCTGAAACAGCAACTGACCCGGCACCTCTATCCATGATTGAAACCACCATCAGACTTAAACCACAAAGCAAATGGCCGAAAGGGATGACCCCCAAAAAGCTTATAGACAAGATGGATGCAGCTATAAAAATACCGGGACTTACCAATGCCTGGACTATGCCTATTAAAACAAGAATTGATATGCTCTCTACCGGCATCAAAACCCCGGTAGGTATAAAAATCAGCGGACCGGATCTAAAAGTGCTGCAAAGAATTGGTAAGGAAATTGAAGAAGTGGCCAGAAAAATTCCGGGAACACGGTCGGTCTATTCTGAGCGGGCTGAAGGAGGGAATTATGTCGATTTTGATATTAACAGAAATAAAATCGCCCGCTATGGCCTGACAATAGGTGATTTTCAGGATGTTTTCATGTCTGCCGTTGGAGGTATGAATATTACAAGAACGGTGGAAGGATTGGAACGGTTTCCGGTAAACCTGAGATACCAAAGAGATTACCGTGAAAATATCGAAAGTCTGAAAAGAGTACTTGTACCCCTTCCCGGCGGAGGGAATATCCCGCTCGAACAATTGGGATCGATCACGGTTAAAAAAGGACCTCCTGTCATCAAGTCTGAAAATGCAAGACCCAATGCCTGGGTATATATTGACCTTGAAAATATTGATGTGGGGACGTATGTCAAAAATGCACAAACGGTTATCAATAAAGAAATCCATTTACCTGCCGGCTATTCCCTGATATGGAGCGGACAATATGAGTATATGGCAAGAGCCGCTAAAACTTTAGGACTGGTAATCCCGTTAACTCTGCTTATTGTGACCCTGTTACTCTATTTCAATACCAAATCATTCATAAAAACCGGAATTATATTACTTGCCCTTCCTTTTTCGATGGTGGGAGCTATCTGGTACTTATATTTTGCAGGATTCAACATGAGCGTCGCGGTTTGGGTTGGTATAATCGCTTTACTTGGAGTAAGTGCTGAGATGGGCGTAGTCATGCTTTTATACCTGGAGATCGCATATGAGAACATGAAAAAACAAGGATTATTAACATCCGTAAGTAAACTAAAAGAGGCCATTTTCCAGGGAGCTGTCAGGCGAATACGCCCGGTAGTAATGACCGTAACCGTGCTTCTGCTGGGTCTGCTCCCCATACTGATCGGACATGGCGTCGGTTCTGATG
>WFSC01000073.1 GCA_015486185.1 Bacteroidales bacterium
TCATTTGTTAGGGCTATGCCCTCACGTCATTCGATAGTTATTCAATCATTATTCTGTTGTATTTACCGTGAAAAGCAGTCCTGGCAACCACCAACTCTTTTTATTTTCTTCTTTTAGCTTTAGCCTTTGAATTTTAGCCTTTAGCCTTTCAGCTTCCCTCCCTGCACCCAGCACCCAGTTACTAAAATTACTTTTTCCTTTCAGCTTTAGCCTTTAGCCTTTCAGCTTTTCCCCCCTGCACCCTCAACCTCTTCCAGTTTACGGATACAGGCATATTTAGCGGCAGCTATGGTCTCACGGTTCACTTTCTCGGTTATCCTTGCCCTGCTGATATCTTCAATACCAATATAACCGTTCATCAGCAAAAGCTGTAATATCATATTGTTAACGATCGTTTCGCGGCTATATCCTCTGGCGATATACAATTTGTCACAATCATTGTATAACTCCCCGGCAAACTCACGGTTATTAGGCAACCACATCAATTGCTCATAGGTTTCACTGAAACTGCTCAGCTCAATATTGATATTGGGTGTGATCAGCAAAGGACTAAACGCGTGATCCCCGGAGATCCTTTCAAAATTTTTCAGTCCCGACATATCAATCTTTTTCTCCGGGTTATCCATCCTGACCAGTTCGGCTTTCCTCATTTGTTCAAGCTGATACAACAAATAATTATACCGCCAAACCTCAAGACTATGCTTGTGATGAAAGAATAACGGACCGTATGCCTCTATGATCCTTTGCTTAACATATTGTCGTTGTTCATTGATCTCTGGCTTAAGAATACGTACTTCACGGATGAGGGTCAGCAGATCTTCCGCCGCTTTTTCCGGTCCGGTGATCTCCTTCCCCTTTTTCCCAAGATCCGTTGACAGGATGCCAAGCTGTATATTCTTCCCTTTTCCTTTTCCATCCTCGCCGCCTTTCAATACCCTGATCAGGTTCATCTTCATCTCGTGTTCACCATATTCAGAAATAAAGGGATTTCCTGCCGGTGTACTGGCCAGGGAATCAAAAATGACGGAGAAGAATGCACGGTCCAATAAAAAGGATACTTCGGAAGTTTTTCCCTTTTCTTTTTGGTCTGTTTCCATCTCTCTGGCGAAAACCTGAAAACGGTTTTTTATGATATCGAATTTTATTTTCCGGATCACATATTCTTTCTCATTCTTTATAAACGTTTTTCCATCAAAAATATCATTCACCACCTCTTCGATATCTATTTTATCCATCAGCTTATAGGTAGAAGCAAGATAGATCTTTCCCGTAAACTCATCCTTTTCCCATCCCAGCACATGATCCAGGTAATTACCATGTGTATCCACAACCTGCACGATCTTCGGGTCGGCAGTATAACGCAACAGCGTACGCTGAATGCTGGGGTTATCCGAACTGGTAGCCTTTTCTTTTCGTTCTCCGTGAGAATCCCTGTATAAAACAAAATTCTCCGGGTTGGCATAACGTTTCACGCCTGCTTCCTCTCGGCCGAAATTATAAGCCGTAAGCATAATATCAATCTTATACGGCATAGATATATCACATAACCCGCTGATCGTACTTCTTGAGTTCAGGTCTTCCACATTGCTGTCAGCACTGGTTTCGAAGAGTGCCTGATAAGCCCTGATAAAATCCGGATTAAAATCCGTCACCCTGGAGAAGTCCCCGACTTCGGTACCGATGCCATAGAGATTTCCTTCTTTATCAGGAAAGACATGGAACATATCTCCGGCTATCAGTTTAATGGAACGAACCCCCGGCAGATTTCTGCGCATCCATTTCAACATCATGGCAGCGATCATCTCAGATTTTCCCACGCCACTGTCACCACTCACCTGTATCACAAACAGGCTGCCATCACTCTCCTCAACGGCGAACAAGGACCCGTGAACGGGCATACCTCCTTTTTCCTTGATCTTTTCATTCACCATCGTGAGCCGGGGCTTTTTAATGTTGCCGAAATAATCCATCGATTTCTTTAATGGCGTCACAATGATCTTAATATTACCTTCCGGCCCTTTCAGATCAAAATAACCGACAGAGGGATATGACAACACCTTCTCCGGCGCACCCAGGAAATATATCACATCCGGCACAAAAGATCTTACTTCCTGCAACGGAATAAACTCCCGTTGTATCAGTCTGAAATTATCTGTCAGGTATTTCAGATAGGATTTTTGAAAGATATACATCTCCTTGACCAGACCATGCCGTACAATTTTGCAACGGTAATCTTCCTCATCCAGGTTCTCAACAAACTCACGCATCCTTTTGGCAAAAAAACCCGAAGAGGGTCGCGACTGCATGTTTTTAATAAACTCATTTGGCGAATCATCCTCAAGCACACGGGCATGAGGTTTTTCCTTGTCAGGCCGGTCCACTTTATGATAGGGATATTCCCTTTTCTTCGAATCGGTAGCGATACGTGTATGCATCTGTACAGGCTGCTCCCAGGCTATAACCCCACAGCGGCTCAACAGTGAATTTATCCAGTTCAGCGAACCCTTATTCCAGGAAACCAGTTTGTTATCCGGCTTAAAGTTCCGGTAGATGGCTATGCCATGTTGTATCATCTCATTCAGCGCCGAATGCTGCCGGCGGAAGAATGCTTCAGTCAATTTGATAAGAAAATGATTATACTTTTTGTAGTATTCATTGTTCTTTGTTCTGTTCATCAGACCGGTGATAAACAAAACCACATCACGGATCTCATCATGAAGATGTTCCTCTGTAATCTTAATATCCCTGTACTCTTCAATTTCCTTAATGATCCGATGAATATCATCAGGCATCACACGGGTTACAAGATCTTCAACATACAGGCGGGCTTCCTCATCCTCATACCGGGCAATCTTTTCCATATACACCTGCAGCCGCTCCAGCAACCTGCTCCTGAAATTTCCATTTTTCCTAAAAAGATAAAGCAACAATATCTTTTCCGTAACAGGTTTTGCTGATTCCACCACCTCACGGTTAAGATACTGCATGATGATTTCGGTAAATCTGCCAGCAAACCGTATATCACTGAAATCCTTCAATTTTCTCACTTCAGTCAAAAAATCACTTACCGCAAGAAACAAATTGATCTCACGGGCCGGTTTTCTGACCACTTCTTCAAAATTCTCAACGGTTTTTTCTACCAGTTCAGCCCAGGATGGTTCCAGCCCTTCATTCTCAAAAGGAAGATTGAAATAAAAAAGCAGTTCCTTAATATACTTACGCAGGATCTGATTATACCCTTCCAGTCTGGCCAGATCACCTGAAATATCTTTTTCGTTTGCATTAAGGGCCAATATCTTAACCTTGGCATCGGAAAACAGTATATCTTCCAGTTCGATCAGGATCTCTTTCATGATATTGATCTCATCCGGATTATCCAGAATGTAATCATCCGGTTGAAATTCTATCTTGCTGGCGATATACTTCAATAAAGTGGTTTTGCCATAACGGGCAATCACCTCATTAATGTCCAGGTCTTTGATAGCCGGTATCTTCCTGTACACCTGAGGAAGCAGGTTTTCGTAAATTTTCGTAAAAGCCTGACTTGAAATAAACTCTTTCAGGTCACGGCATTGGCCGATATTTTCATAAAACTCAAAAACCGCATTGCGTGAATTGGCAATATAATTGATATTAACCCCGCTGACTTTGGGAAACGGATGATAAAGTGTCTTGATGTCACTGATCCTTAACGACTGGTTCAGTGTCTTCTGCAAATCCTTGATCGTATTGAAATCTTCGAAGAGCTGCCGGATCAGATCCTGATCTGTGGCTGTATGGAAGATCCCGTCCAATATTTCTTCAGACCGTACATATTTATTCTCCGGCTGTTTCTTTTTATCATAAAATTCTTTCCAGTATTTCAGAAAAATACGGATCACATTATCCAGCTCGTTGGTAAAGATCCGGTAACTTTCTTCACTTCCATCGAGGTAATCCCCCAGGGAAAGGCGAACAAATCCTTTTTGATAAGGCAGGAAGGCCAGACCGCGTTCACTAGCCAGTTTCAGGGTAAATTTTTCAAGATCCTGAAAAGAAAAGAAATCCCGCATATGCAGGTTAAACAAATAAGACCCGTCCGAATCCAATACCGTGATTGCAGGATCGCCGGTTTCCTGCAGAATTTTAGTAACAGTTTCCTTAGCCAGTTTCAGCCTTTTATTGGCCTCACTCCTGAATATCTTATTAACCCTAAACTTATTCAGTTCACTGACGAGATGATTTTTATAATAGGTAAAAAAGGGCTCCCCTTTATACTTGAAATCATCGGGAAGGTCCAGTACATCCAGTCTGTCCAGGTTCACCAGTTCTTCCAGCAGGAAGATGTGGAGCGGGCTTCCCTCAAACAGGGAAGGCCGGCGTACATATGTCCCTGGTTTTTTCCGGGCATTCCGGTTTGCCTCAAGTTCAGCCAGGATATATCCTGTTAGTTTTTCCTTAATTTTATACCGGGAAGCATCCTTTGGCAGGTTTTCATCCATCCGGTCCTTTATCTTCTTGGCCAACTGAGCCACTTCCATAATATTTACCAGCATATACAGCGAGTTGGCATTCCCCCGTTCCGTACCAAAGCGTTCCCGCGCATAATCGATCACATCCCTGCGTGCCGGAGTGGCAATGAGCGAACCCAAACGGTCGCCGGTAGCACCAAGATTTTTTGTGGTAGATAATGATGAAACCACGCTGATCTTGGCATACGAACCGATATTGTTCATAATATACCGGGAGATAGTCCGCCACTTGGGCTCTTCGGGATCCTCGATCTTCACGGCATCATTGTAAGCTTCATCCAGAAACAGGGTGATCTTGCTATTGTTCAGGAATTTCAGGAACCGGATAAGATAAATATTATTGAAATCGGTGAAACCGGAAGGATTGGCCGGATCATTAATGATCAGGGTTGAGTTCTCGCAGAAACGGTCCCACAAACTTCCCGATTCATCAAATAACTGAAAGGTATTCTTGATCCTCTCCAGCTTTTTCAGCAAACGCTCCCAGTCAACCCGGCCTTCATCGTTCAGTTCAATATCTATATCAAAAGGATTGAGATCAAAACGATCCGGCGGGAACAGATCCTTGTATTCCCACGAAGCCTCCTGGTTATAAAAGATAAACGGATTGGGCTTACGGTTATTGAAAAAGAGAAGGTCACGAATGATCATCTGTACATCATCCGACACGGATGTCTTTTCCACATTGGCCAGTCCGCTGATAAACTCCCGGATGATCTTTTGCTCTTTTTCCGGACGAGCCATATATTTCTGGTCAATACCCAGATCGATAAGAAAATTCATCAGGCGACCCCGGTTGTCGGCTTCGTTTTCCACCTTGGTGAGATATTCCTTATACTTTTCGAGGAACAGATTTAATCCGAAGTTCTTATGAAAATGTGTCTCTATCGTTCGCTCATAGGTATCCGGGACTATATCCAATATAACCCGGCATCTTTCGATAATCTCAGGTCTGACTATTTTCAGGGGGCGCTGCAGGAGGTACTCCGCATACGTACGTATCTGGTTCCTGCCACCACCTTCAACAACCGTAGCGATCTGCAATTTTTTGTTTTCAGAATAAAAGTAGGCACGTGTACGGTCTTCAAATTCCCGGATCAGGTTCCTGGTCGTTTCCCTGGCCTTTTCCGGATCTTTCATTTTCTCGACAAATGCAATAAATGCTCCAAACTTGGATAAGATATACTTATCCCTGATCACCTGGCGGGAGAATTCGTCAAATTTATACAGGATGATCTCCCTTCCCGGATTATCTTCTCCGGCCAGTTGTTCCTTTGCCAGCAAACGCAATTCACGGTCATAGGACTGGACCTTCTTTTCAATGGCCTCCCTGAACTTTCGGATATTCTCAATATTTACCTTGTCCAGAATAAGCCGCAGGTTGAGCTGACTATTGGCCATAGCCCCCAGCTTTTTATTGTGAACATTGTTCAGTGTGTTCAGGATGCCGTTGTGAAAACAGAAAACCAATGATGTATTGGAAGCACGTGATTCAGGTGAATCGTCAATAAAGATCATCCGTGTCAACAATGGAAACCAACGGAAATGGTTGAACGGGTTTTTCCGCATATTCCGTATCTTAATGGCAAAAATATGAACGGCGTCATCCTTTATTTCCTCATATAAAGACCCGGGTGTCGTGAACTCTATGACCCGCACCATGTCGGGACTGAACACCTCTCCTGCCAGCAGTTCAATGGCCGTATTGGCATTACCGGATACAACGGTGCGCATAAATCCATTCAGCCCCTTAAAATTTACGGTCGATTCGGAACGGTTGAGAAAATGTTCCTTTTCCGCATTGCTTGTATAGTGAGTGGACTGATTCACCATCTGATCCATCACATCCAGCATATAGTTCCACTGTGCCTCTTCCACATCACCGCTCACACCGATCAGATCACGGAATTTACGCAGTTCGCGCACTTTATCCCCAAGCAATATGGTATAAAGAAAATCAATGGTCTGCTGGGTCACCGGAGGGGTTCCCAGTGAATAATCATGAGCATGAAGAATATTGGTAAATTGTTTTTTGGTTTTTTCATCCACTTGCTCAGTATCCATCAGTTCCAACAGTTTCCCATGGAAATTTTTTCGCAGTGCACTGTACTTAAAAGCTTTGGAATCCTCATGAGGCATGAGCATCAGGGATACATCCACATATCCGGGAATAGATTCCTTCAGCTCCAGGATATATTTCTGGATCTCTGCCTCCTGGAGGGCAGGATCATCCTGCTCCTCATAACATAACCGGACAAACTGGGTCAGACTGTCAAAGATCCGGTCAGGTAAAAAATTCTCTGCTCTCTCTCCCAATTGAACATAGAGGTCAATAAAACTCCTTGCCTCTTCTGTTAGCCTGGCTTTTGGGGCGCCAAATACCTGCATGATGATATATTAAATTATGTAATGTTAAATTCTTAAAACCTTTTTCTCCTAATGCACAATAAATTACAGGTTGCTAACATATCTCTGTTTTTCAACACAAATGTACACGATTTTTTGATTCAAAAAAAACCGCCTGTTGTATGCAGGCGGTTTTTTATCAAAATACTTTCCGCCCTAAAAACTCATATCCAGACCCACTCCGAATACTATTGTGTTTTTTTCATAGGTGTTGGCATAGTCAATCGTTACATCATCACTGAATTTTTCACTCAGATTCACTTTATCCTTTTGATACATAACATAATCAAACCCGAGATTCAGACTTATTTTATCACTGAAATTTACCACAAATCCTCCTCCGACGGTGTTTGTAGAAAGGCTGTAGCCCAGATCCGACTGATACCGCTCATTGGCTCCCGAATTTACTTTCAGATATCCGGCACTGACTCCGATCATTTTCGAAAACATATACTGTACCCCCACACCAAGTTCCCAGGTGTTATTATTCATAAAATCTTCATTGTTTACCTGCACAAAAGATCCGTCAGATTCAACAATGGGCATTCCCGTA
>WFSC01000074.1 GCA_015486185.1 Bacteroidales bacterium
ATAGTATTTATATCCTTTAAAATGAAGATACGAAGGGTCTTCTTCATCAATTCCCCATAATCCGTGAGGAGCTGTCCAGGGAAGGTAACAAAAAAAAGGTTTGTCAGCATTCTCCCTGATAAACTTTACCGACTCTTCATATATTCTGTCCTGTGCATTTATTTTACCTTTATAATAATACCCTTCATTACCTGCAAGCATTACCTCTTTGCTGTTTCTTATCAGATATTCGGGAAAATAACTGTGGACATGCACCTGGTCGTAATAACCAAAGAATACATCGAATCCATGAATTTCCGGTACTCCTGATGTTCCGCAGTTCCCGATTCCCCATTTACCGAATTCACCGGTTATATACCCTGCTTTTTTCAGTATAGAAGCAATGGTCTCCTCATCTGCCCGTATGGGCAATCCACCGGAATTTCCATGAATACTGGTGTACCCCATGTGTTTCCCTGTCATCAAACAGGCACGTGTAGGCGCGCATACGGAGGCCCCTGCATAGGGATTGGTAAAAATCATTCCTTCTTTGGCCATCCTGTCTATGTTAGGTGTCTCAAGCTTTTTGTTGCCCATAGAGGGGGAGGGAGTAAATGAGCCATAAATATTATTTCAGTATAAGTTTTTCGGTTTTCTTATAGTTTTTCCCCCGGATCTTCTCGAAGGCTTGCATCATCTCTTTCAGTTTTTGTTTTTCTTTTTCAGCCAGGTTGTTTTGTTCACCTATATCGTCCTGAAGGTTATATAACTGATAAACCTTGCTGTTTCCCAGTTCGATATTAACCTGCTTGTTGATTGCCGGGCCGGGATAAGGCGGGATCATTTTCCAATCCCCTTTGCGAAGAGCAGTGCGGGTCGTAGCTTCCTCTATCAGTTCATCCCTGCCTTTATGACTTTTGCCCAGCAGGACATCAAGCATATTCAGGCCATCCTTGCTTCGTACAGGGCTGCCTACCAGTGCAGCCAGGGAAGAAAGCAAATCAACCTGAGACACCATGGCATCCGACTTACCGGGCTGGATATGTCCTTTCCAGTAGGTAATGAACGGAACACGGGTTCCTCCGTCATATAGGCTGTATTTACCGCCTCTCAGGGGACCGGCAGGTTTGTGGCCATCGTTTCTTTCCACAGCCTGGTCATAATATCCGTCGTTAAGTACCGGCCCGTTGTCGCTCGAGAAAATTATGAGTGTATTATCCAGGAGTCCTTCATTATCCAGGGTTTTTATCAACTCTCCGATACACCAGTCCGCTTCCACGATCACATCTCCACGGGGACCGAGGTTGGTCTTGCCGACGAAGCGCGGGTTGGGTACCCGGGGAACATGAGGTTCATTCATGGCGTAATACAGAAAAAACGGCCGGTCTTTATTTTCCATGACAAATTTTTTGGCTTTTACCAGAAAAGTATCCGCCATATTTTCATCCACCCATCTGGCTGCTTTGCCGCCTTTCATGAAGCCAATACGGGAGATGCCATTCACAATGGTGCCATCGTGGCCATGGTGATACATCATTTTCAATAGTTCCGGGTGGTCTTTACCGGTAGGTTCTCCGGGAAAGTTTTTTTTATAACTCACCTCAATGGGATCATTGGGATCCAACCGGCATACATCGCCGTTTTCTATGTAAACGGTCGGTACACGATCGGCGGTAGCGGCCATGATATAAGAATAATCAAAGCCTACTTCCCGTGGACCGGGGGCGATGTGCCTGTTCCAGTCAATATGACCATTTCCCAGGCCCAGATGCCATTTTCCGACCACACCGGTGGTATAACCTTTTTCCTTTAACATCTTCGGAAGGGTTACCTGGGTCGTATCTATCAGCAGGGGTGCTGTTCCGGGCAATATCTTTGCATTTTTGTTGCGCCAGGGATATACGCCGGTCAACAGGGCATATCGGCTGGGAGAACAGGTGGCCGAAGAAGCATAGCCATTACTGAACAGTAAGCCATTGTTTGCCAACTGATCAATATTCGGGGTCTTGATTTCTGTCTCGCCATAGGCACCCACATCGCCGTAACCGAGATCATCGGTATAAATAATAACAATATTCGGAAGCTTTTCTGTCGTTACGTCCTTCTTTTTTGTCTGACATGCGATCAAAGAAATAAAAAGAGAAACCATTAAAATGCCTGTGATCTTTTTCATCGGATTATATTTATTTAAGGTTGAATTATATTGAATGAGTCAGTATTACCATTTGATCAGTACGGTTCTACGTTCTCCCAGCGATCGGGATGCAACTTGTTATATAAAGCATTTTGCCTCAGTCCCAGGAATACGGGGTCTATCATCTGCTTCGTCCACTGATCTTTAAATTTCATCAGGGATTCCATTTTCGACTGATCCGTAAGCGCGTTGTGCTCACCGATATCATCAGCAAGATTATAAAGCTCGTCATTTCCTTCATTGACGAGTTTGTAGTCGCCGCTTCTGACGGCATATTGATGCTGATCAAATTTTCTCCACGCAAGAAATTTATGAGGTTGTCCTTTTTTCTCCCCCAGGAGGTAGGGAACGATGTTCACACCATCGAGGGGATGCTCGGGTCTGGCATGAGCATACTGAGCTGCGGTAGCAAAGATATCCATGGAGATCACCGGTTTCTCATAGACCATTCCGGCAGGGATCACCTTGGGCCATCTCATAGCAAAGGGGACATGGATACCTCCTTCGTACAGATGTCCCTTACCTGCACGTAACGGGTCGTTGTTTGAACCGTTTTTTTTCGTAGGCCCACCATTGTCGGAAAGATAAAATATTATGGTGTTTTCTGTGAGGTTCAATTCATCCAACTTATCCAAAAGCAAGCCCACCCCGTCATCTACGGCACTGACCATGGCCGCGTACGTTCTTCGTTTTTTGTCTGTGATTTGGGTAAACCTGTTCAGATATTTTTCTGTGGCCTGTAAAGGAGTGTGGGGAGCATTGTAGGCAAGATAGAGGAAAAAGGGTCTGCCGGCATTTCTTTCCACAAAATGAACGGCTTCGCGCGAAAAGGCATCGGTGAGGTACTCTTTTTCATCCACACGGGTGTTGTTACGCAGTAATCTTGTTTTGTATGCTGCAAACTGTGACTTTACTTCAGAGATGTCCTTTAAGGTCAACAGTTCCGGGAAATAATCATGACCTCCGGTTAAGAAACCATAAAATTCATCAAATCCGCGGTTTAGGGGGCGGAGCGTTTTATAAGCTCCCAGATGCCATTTCCCGATGGCCATGGTACGGTATCCGG
>WFSC01000075.1 GCA_015486185.1 Bacteroidales bacterium
CTTTGTATATTCAGCCAGGCCGTAATGCCGGCATGAACAATATAAAATTCAACAGGAATGAAAAAAATATATATTTTACTGATATTGTTGCTGGTCTGGATGATTGGCTTTTCTGCCACGGCAAAAAATAATAAGGACCAGAGATACCGGATCGTGGTGAAGATTACGCATCTGCCGGATACAACCGTGTACCTGGGATATCATTTTGCCGACAAGAATTTCGTGCAGGATACGATACGGCTCGATGATAAAGGCAGGGGAGTGTTTACGGGCGACTCCCTTCCGGGGGGTGTCTATCTGCTTGTTATGCCCAATATGCGTTTTGTTGAATTTCTGGTGGATAAGAACAACCGGTACTTCACCATTGAAACAGACACCACTGATTTTTTCAAAACGTTGCGGTTCGCAGGATCAAAAGACAATACGGCCTTTCTGGACTATCAGCAACAGTTGTATCAGCTTAATAAAAGTCTTCGGGACTTACATAAGAGGCAGGCAAAAAATCGAGAAAATAACGATTCTGTCAGGGTACTGCAGGAACAGATCGATAAAATCAATGCACGGACCAGGGAGTTGAACCGCAAAATGATCAGTAAACACCAGGGCACCTTCCTGGCCCATCTGGTTAGTGCCATGACCCCTCCCGACATCCCTGACTTCACGATCCCAAAAGACACTCCGGCACACGATTCTCTTATGTGGGTAAGAAGATACGGATGGCTGCGCGATCACTATTTTGACGGGGTGGACTTCAGTGACGAAAGACTGCTCCGGTCGCCTGTTCTTTATAGTCGTCTCAACCAGTATTTTAACCATATCCTGATACAGCGACCCGATTCTCTCATCCCGCAAATAGACAAAATCATTTCCAGGGCTTCTAAAAATGACAAGGTATATCAGTATGTGGTTATTTATCTGCTTAATAACTACCAGAAAAGCACCATTATGGGTATGGATGAGGTGTATGTCCACCTGGCCGATAAATATTACCTGAGTGGTAAGACCCCCTGGTCAGATTCAACTTTTCTGAAGGAACTGAAAGACCGGATCGCCCATATCAAACCCAACCTCATTGGGCGGAAGGCTCCTGATATGAGAATGGAAACCCTGAATGGCGAATGGGTTGACCTGTGGGAACTGGATGCTCCCTATACTGTTTTGTTTTTCTGGGAACCCAATTGCGGTTTCTGCAAAAAGGCTATTCCCAAATTATGGAACCTGTATCAACAATACAAAAACAAAGGCCTGACCGTAATGGCCATTTATATCTATGATAAAAAAGACGAATGGAAAAATTTTGTGGAAGAGCATAATTATATAGACGATCACTGGATCAATTCATGGGACCCGCATCAACTCACCAATTTCAGGGTTAACTATGATGTCTATAGTACGCCGGTGATCTATGTGGTGGACAAGAACAAAAAGATCATCGCTAAACGACTGGATGTAAAAAACCTGAAGCGTTTTCTCCAGACAAAACTTGGTAAATAGCTCTTTTCCTGATTTTTAACTGAAGGAACAAATGTGAAGATATTTATAAAATACCTGTTATGCCTTGCCGGAATCACTTTGCTGGCCCCTCCCCTGCTACAGGCTCAGGGATCTTTTATCCCAGGATACATAAAAGACAATGCCGGCAAAACCATTTACTGTGAGCTGCTGAATACAGGCCGTGAAGAATCTTCTATGGATTACATTTACAAAATCCCCCCGGAAGACAGTATCATTCACATCACACCTTACAATATAATGGAATTCGGTCTGGACAATAGAAAAAAGTTTGTACGCGCCAAAGCCATTGTCGAAAACTCCCCCGACAGAATTTACCAGATCTCCGATACGGCCCGCGGTTTACAATGGGAAGAAAGGTTCATCTTCCTGGAAGTTCTTATCGAAGGCCCTTCTGCCACACTTTATTACTTTTTCGATGACGGGAAGGACAGATTCTATTTCAAAACGGATACGACAGCCATCATCCCGCTTATCTATAAAAAATATACGGTCGCTCCCACACCCAATATTCCGGAAAAATTTATCATCAATAATACTTTCAGGAATCAATTGGCTTATTATCTCTCCTGTGATAATATCAAACAAAAAATCAGTACACTGGAGTATTCCAAAAAGGCACTGACAGCCCTGTTCAGCAATTATCTTACCTGTAAAGGAGAACCTTTTCGGAATTATGCTGTAATACAGAAAGGTAAATTTCATCTTCGTGGCATCTTTTTATCCGATCTTTCTACATTGAAAGTGCAGGACGGAACAACAGCTCATTATCAGTATCCGTCAGAACTCAATTTTGGTTTCGGCCTGGAAGCAGAATATGCTTTTGCCTATAACCGTCATAAATGGGCAATTTTCCTCGAAGCCAATTATCATCATTTCTCTGCTACAAATGCACAATATAGTCTTGGCACTCCCGTTCCGGAAACACGTGTGGAATATAGATCAGTGAATAC
>WFSC01000076.1 GCA_015486185.1 Bacteroidales bacterium
CAAAAATATATTTTATTAAACGTACTTTCAACTCCCGATCTTTCAGCAGACATCAACCTTAACAACACAAAGATAAGGAATTTATTGCAAGTACACAGCAGAATGTGAGCTTATGCCTTGAGTTTATCAAATAGCCCAATAATCCGCTCCAATTCTTCGGTGGAGGTAAAAGGGATCACGATCTTGCCTTTTCCCTTGTCGTTCACCCGCAACTGGATATCGGAAGAGAAGAATCCCGAAAGCTGTTCTCTTAGTCTCCGGTATGCTTCATTGAGTTGTTGTTTTTTTCTTTTTCCTTCATCCGAGCGGATACTGTCAGCAATTTTCTTACGGACCAGGTCTTCGGTTTGCCGTACCGACAGCTCATCCCTGATAATCTGATAAAAGAGTTCGATCTGTTGTTCGGGATTATCTATGCTGATCAATGAACGGGCATGGCCCATGCTGATCTTTTTTTCCCTTATGCCAAGTTGTATCTCGGCCGGCAGTTTAAGCAGCCGCAGGTAATTGGCAACGGTAGAACGTTTTTTACCCACCCGGTCCGACAGGTTTTCCTGGGTTAGATTACATTCTTCGATCAACCGGTGATAGGAGATAGCTATTTCAATGGCATCCAGATCTTCCCGTTGGATATTTTCCACCAGGGCCAGTTCCAGCATGGCCTGGTCATCGGCCGTCCTTATATAGGCAGGAATTTTTTTCAAGCCTGCCATGGTAGCAGCTTTCAGCCTTCTCTCGCCTGTTATGAGCTGATAGGAACCGTCTTCCATTTCCCTGAGAGAGATTGGCTGTATGATACCCAGCTCTTTGATGGAAGAGGCCAGTTCCTGTAATGCTTCTTCATCAAAGTTCGATCTGGGCTGGAAAGGATTAACAGAGATCTTTTCTATTTCAACCTCCGTAATCCGCTCAAGCTTTTCAAGTTTTTCCTTGTCGGCATCATCTATCAGGGCCCCCAGGCCACGTCCCAGTGCATTCTTCCTAGCCATAGTAAAATGTGTTATTAGCGGATAATCTTTTCAGCATTCCTGATTTTCGTTCTGTCATTTTTCTGCAGCAGTTCCCTGGCCAGATTCAGATAATTAACAGCCCCTCTCGAATTGGCATCATACAGCAGGGCCGGCTTCCCGAAACTGGGAGCCTCACTCAGTTTAATATTGCGTTGAATAATGGTTTCAAAGACCATTTGTTGAAAATGACGACGCACCTCATCCACCACCTGGTTGGACAACCGGAGCCGTGAATCATACATGGTCAGCAGAAAACCTTCAATCTCCAGTTCCGGATTCAACCGGCTCTGAATAATCTTGATGGTATTCAGCAGCTTCCCCAGTCCTTCCAGGGCAAAATATTCACACTGTACCGGGATGATCACCGAATCGGCTGCTGTCAGGGCATTTACCGTCAGCAACCCGAGCGAAGGGGAACAATCCACCAAAATAAAATCATATTCATCCTTCACCTTGTTCAGTACCTGTTTCAATACCATTTCCCGGTTAGGCATGTTAAGCATTTCTATCTCTGCCCCCACCAGATCAATCGTACTCGGTATCAAATCCAGACCGTCAATTTCCGACTTCAGGATCACTTCCCCCGGATGTTTATCTTCCACCAAACAATCGTAAACACTCGCTTTTATATTTCGCACATCAAAGCCAATTCCGGAAGTGGCATTGGCCTGCGGATCCGTATCTGCCAGTAACACCTTGTATTCCAATGCCGCAAGACTCGTAGCCAGGTTAATGGCAGTGGTCGTTTTGCCAACACCCCCTTTCTGGTTGGCCAGCGAAATAATCTTCCCCATACGCTTCTTCCTTCTTTTAATTTTTAATAAAGGTCAAATTTACTACTTTAGTACCTTTCAATAGCCCCCTGTAAATTGTAATTGTAAACAATTTTAGTGCAGTTATTAACAATTTATTAACATTTTTGCGCATTTATATCTGTTTTTCAATACTTTAGTTTTTTATTATTAATAAATGATGCCACCCTCTCAAATGCCGGATAAAACGGACCACTGGTACATTATTATTAATCCGAATGCCGGAAAGCGGAGAGGAGCAAAAGACTGGCACTCGATCTCGCAGTTACTTACCGGGGCAGACATTCGTTTTGAGTTGGTTTTTACAAAGCACCCGCACCATGCTATTTTCCTGACAAAAGAGGCTATTGCTGCAGGATGGCGAAAATTTGTCGTTGTGGGGGGTGACGGTACAATGAATGAAGTGGTAAACGGCATTTTGGAACAGCAGTTGGTTCCTTCATCAGATATTCGTCTGGGTATGATCAGTATTGGTACAGGAAATGACTGGGCCCGTATGTTTGGTATTCCCTTTGATTATGCGGGGGCTGTGGAAACCATCCGCAGGGAACGAACTTTTCTGCAGGATGCAGGGCTGGTAAAGTATTATCAAAACGGAATACGCCACCATCGTTACTTTATCAACATTGCAGGGTTGGGCTTCGATGCTATCGTGGTGCAAAAAGCCAATCTGCGTAAGGAAAAAGGGAAAAGCGGCATGATGGTTTACCTGCGTACCATCCTGACCACACTGGCCTCGTACCGGCATACACACACCACTCTTAATCTGGACGGCAGGGAATTTTCTGATGACGTTTTCACTATTTCCATAGGCATCGGGAAATATTCGGGAGGAGGGATGATCCAAACACCGGAAGCTGTTGCCGATGACGGATATTTTGATATCACCGTCATTCGTAAGATTGGTAAACTGGATATCATCAGAAATTTCAAAATGCTGTTTAACGGGCGTTTGCCGGAGCACCCGAAAGTAACCACCTGCCGGGCTGAAAAGATCCTTATTGACAGTACTCCGGAAATTCATCTTGAAGTGGACGGAGAATCCCTCGGTCATTCTCCCATTGAGATAGAAATATTACAAAAGGGGATCAAAATTGTTGCCGGTGAAGATTTCTTGTCAGAAAATTCGGAAATCTCTTAAAACGAATGCTCCCCGGGGCAACCTCCGGGAGACTTCTTTGATCAGTGAACAGGAATAAACTGCACCTGAAATAACTCAGGCCATTTTTTACCGGTAACAAAAATACGTTTCCCCACAGGATCCCAGGCAATGCCATTCAATACATCCGTGTCACTGCGGTATTCCTTTTTGGGCAGGATACCCCGCAGATGCATCCGGGCCAGTACCTTACCACAGGAAGGATCTATCTGTACAATATCATCTGTCTGATACACATTTGCATACACCGTACTATCAATATATTCCAGTTCATTCAACTGATTCACAGGACCCCGGTCATCATATACTTCAACCTTTTTCAATATGGTAAAGTATTTCGGATCCAAAAAATACAGGCTATTGCTGCCATCGCTCATGATAAGATTTTTCCCATCGGTAGTCAGCCCCCAACCCTGTGTATTATAATGGATCTTGTTGATCAGTGAAAAACTCTCTTTATCATAAACAAAACCAACACGGGATGTCCAGGTAAGCTGGTAAATATGGTCATCCAACAAACATATTCCTTCGCCGAACAGGTCAGGGGAGAGGTTGAGGGACTGGATCACCCTGCCGGTATTCAGCTCCCATTTTCTAAGGGTTGATGATCCTCTCAGTCCTGTACCTTCATATATATACCCTTCATCATACACCAGACCCTGCGTATAGGCACCCCGGTCATGAGGATAAACCTTTACAACCCGGTAGGTATATTCCCTGGGGATAAAATCAGATGTAAGGGTAATGTGTATGGTTTTATGCCGGGTCTTCCCTCCCTCATAGTAAGCAGCAGCCCGCAGCGAATGGACCCCGACGGTGGCATGGGCTGTATTCCATGTGCCTTTTATATGAAAAATATGATAAACGGCCAACCGGTTATCATCAACCAGAATAACCACTGAGTCGGGGACCTCCAGACTGTCTCCGGCCGTCAGTTCATAAACCACAGGCTGGCCTGTCTGAAAAGTGATCACTTCCTTTGGGCGGATAAAAGTAATTTTTTTCTTTACTCTGCCTGCCGGTTCTTCTTTTGCCACTACCACCTTCCCCCTGTTCTTCACAGAAGTATCCTTTCCCTTACAACCAGCAGGAACAAAAGAGATCCCACTCAATCCTGCCAAAAAGAAAACTGACAGGATCATGCGGACTGTTTTCCTGCCAAATAAACCACTAAAAAATCTTTTTTTACTTCTCTTCTCAAACATCTTATTTCTCTCTTCCATTTCATCCGGTATGATCAATTCCCACACTTTGCTCCACCCGGGAAAACCACCGACATTTTTATCATCAATATATATATCAGCATCTATTTTCCGGCTAACGGTTTCTTCATCAAACACCTCTTCCGGATAGTTTTTATTCACAGCATAAAATTCCACTCCGTTTTTCCGGCAGAATTCCACAGCTTCCTCCAGTTCTTTTCCTGTTCTGAATGTCCACAGTATCAATCTGAATCCTTTTTTCTGCAAGGCTTTGAGGGTCTCAAAGGCAAACAGCTTAACCTTCCCGATGGCAGGATATTCGTGTTCCACGATCGTCCCGTCAAAGTCCACCGCTATTTTCACATTCATCAGTTCAGGATCCATCATGGCTTTCTTCCTCTGTACCTATTGGTTTTGAAACCGGAAAACCGGACTTCTTTTCAACGAACCGCGTAAAATTAGTGAAAATTGACGAATTGCATTACTTTTGCCACGGATAACTGTCTTTTAATAATGATCAACAAGGTAGTTATTTAATTAATGAGTTTTTGTACCATGAAACGGCACATACCCAATACGATCACCCTGCTGAACCTGTTGTCGGGTTTTTTCTCTTTGATACTGGTGTTTACAAACCATATTACCGGCGCCGTTTATCTGGTATTTGCCGCTGCTGTTTTTGATTTTCTTGATGGTTTTTCAGCCCGACTGCTGCATGCTTATTCGCCTTTGGGCAAACAACTGGACTCGCTGTCCGATATGGTCAGCTTCGGAGTAGCTCCAGCTGCCATCCTGTTTCAGCAGATCAGTAGCATCACAGGTTCTTCCGATCTGACCGCTGTTTTTCCCGGCACTTCCTTCTGGTTACTCCTCTCCCCGCTTTTTCTCGTGGCAGGGGCAGGACTACGGCTGGCCCGTTTCAATATTGATCCGGAACAGGAAACCCATTTTATCGGCCTGCCAACACCTGCCATGGCACTCTTTATTGTATCTATCCCTCTGATACGGCAAAATGGGTTGGCAGGATGGCATCCGGACTTTCTGGAGAATACCTGGGTACTGGCTGGATTTTCCCTGCTGTTAGGTTATCTGATGATCTGTAAACTTCCGCTTTTCTCCCTGAAATTCAAGGATAAGAGTCCTGCAGCCGTTGTTCCGGTCATCCTTTTTGCCGGATTTTCCGTGGTGTTGTTTTTCCTGTTTTTTCTCAAATCCCTGTTTCTTATAATTATTTTATATATTTTTATGGCACTGGTTCTTTTCTTTTTTCAACAGAAGAAAAAATAAATTCTTTCGTCATGAAATTTATTGCAGAAATAGATATAATGCCACTAAAAGCCTTGCTGGACCCCCAGGGGAAGGCGGTCAGCCAGAGTATGGAAAAGGTCGGATTCAATGAAATATCCAATGTACGTATCGGGAAACACATCACCCTGGAGATTGAATCCGATTCCAGGGAAAAAGCGATGGAACGTATCAACGATGCCTGTAACAAGATCCTCACCAACCCGATCATCGAAGGATATAGCTATACACTTAAAGAAGTGTAAGAATACAGCCATGGTACCCCGGAGGGATATATAAAATAACCTGTATATTTTTTCAGGATTCGTTCTCCTTTTTCAGGTTTTTATCCATTGCGTTCACAGCCCACCACGAAAAATAATAAGCCAGGATCACTACGACAGGCCATAGCAAATAGTTTATAATCTGGGTTATATACATAATTCACTTATTTTAGGGATTAATACATATGTGTTTCTCCTGCTGCCGTCACTTCCTCTTTGGTGATCTTCTTTACATTGATAGCTTTCCAGGCATACCAGATATAGGCCAGGACAAAGGGTACCAGGATAGATACCCAGGCCATCACCTTCAATGTAAAGTAACTGGAGGAAGCATTCTCGATGGTAAGCGATGACTGCAGATCATAGGAAGAAGGATAAAAAGCCGTGTGATGGAATCCGACTACCAGGAACAAGGCAAAAACAGTTAACACCGTACCTATTCCCGTATGCCATATGGCATTATTAGATCCCTTGAATAAAGCCAGGAACAATCCCCATAGCACCAGCACCACGCCAACAAGGAAAATAACCAATACTACCGGCATCTGCAGCAGATTGTGCAAATACTTGAATGGTTCCATGAATACATTTTTTGTATCCGGATCATAGGCATATCCTTTGGCCAGTACCATCCATATCACAAACGTCAGGAAAAAAACCAGGAATACGATGGTATTGGCCAACAGTTTTTTTCTGGCTCTTTCATTCAGTTCCGGATCATCAATTGTATTCATCAGATAGAGCAGGCCCAGAATACGGGTCAGGAATAGTACTGCCAGACCCAATGAGACATTGATGGGATTGGCTACCGCTTCCAGCCCTTTCCAGGGTGACTGCCAGATCACATGGTTCATTTCGTCCAGGCGAAAGGCAGACCCTGTAAAAAAGGTAGCTACTGCTGCACCTATCAGCAAGGGGCCGATCAAACCATTGGCAAATAAAAATACTTCATAGGTTTTTGCGCCGAGAAAGTTACTTGGTTTTGATCGAAATTCATAGGCCACCGCCTGGATAATAAAACTAAAGAGGATGGTCATCCAAACCCAGTAGGCACCGCCGAAACTGGTAGCATAAAAAAGAGGAAAAGAAGCGAACATAGCCCCTCCAAAGGTCACCAGGGTAGTAAAGGTAAATTCCCATTTGCGACCCAGGGCACTAACGATCATGGTTTTTTCGGCATCCTTTTTGCCAAGCCCCAGGATAAATGTCTGTCCACCCTGGACAAACATCAGGAAAACAAGCAAACTGGCAAGTAATGCACCGATCACCCACCAATAATGTTGCAGGAATAAATAAGATACTGAAGCTGTCATTTTAATGTCCTCCTTCTTTTGGTCCAAGGCCGATCTGCCTGAACATGATTTTTAGTTCCGCAATAGCCAGGATAGTAAATGTAACCGCAAACATCCAGAAAGTGATCTGTACCGTGGTTGCACTGATATTCGAAACTGCAGCTAAATTGGGCATCAGGTTCTGAATGACCCAGGGCTGACGTCCTATTTCGGCTACCAACCATCCCAATTCGGTGGCCAGATAAGCCAATGGGGCCGTCCAGATCAATACCCATAAAAACCATTTTTTACCTGCGAGCCGGTCTTTTATACTCCATATCAGGGCCAGTAATAATACCAGCAGGAAAAAGAAACCGAGCAATACCATCAGGTGAAAAGAATAAAAAGTCATAGAGACATTGGGTAATAAAGTTGAGGGTTTTTCTCCCTTGTAATAGCCATATCCGAAAAAGGAAAAATAATTCTTCATCCATTGGGGATCTTCAAATTTAGCCCGCAATTCCTTGTATTTTTCCGGATCCGTTGTTTTGGCATCCCTGAGTTCCTTCAGGGTCTGAATGGCAACAGATCCTCTTTCAGCCTTTTCATCCAAAGACAAAATATTGTGCTCCTTATTACCATATATTAAATCTTTTATGCCCGGGACATAAGTTCCGCTGTTGTGATCAGCCAGGTAAGACAACATGCCGGGTATCTCAATTCGTAACGGAAACGGATGTTTCCCGGGCATATTTTCTTCCTGCTTTCCCATTATTCCGAAAGCCACCAACGGAGCATGAGATTGTCCTTCGTAAAGGGCTTCCATAGAGGCAAACTTCATCGGTTGTGTTTTGGATACCTGCCTGGCCGACCCGTCACCGGTATAGATCACCATAATGATCCCTATCAGACCAAAAACAGACCCAACCACCATACTGCGTTTGGCAAAAAGGACTTCCCTGTTTTTCAGAAGGAACCAGGCACTGATAGCCAGTACAACAATGGAGGCCAACACATAACCCTGGGTAACTGTGTGCAGGAATTTGTTAACAGCAGTCGGAGAAAAGACCACATCCCCGAAACTGAGCATCTCATTCCGGGCCGTATCCGGATTGAAATGCATCCCGACAGGGTTCTGCATCCAGGCATTGGCAATAAGGATCCACATTGCTGATAAGTTGGAACCGATAGCGGTCAGCCAGGTAGAGGCCAGATGGAATTTTTTGCTCACTTTCTCCCATCCAAAAAACATAACCGCTATAAAGGTAGATTCCATAAAGAAAGCCAGAATCCCTTCAATGGCAAGAGGTGCTCCAAAGATATCACCCACGAACCAGGAATACTTGGACCAGTTGGTCCCGAATTCAAACTCGAGAATGATGCCGGTGGCTACCCCAATGGCGAAATTGATTCCGAAAATGGTCATCCAGAATTTGGTGATTTTCTTCCAAACCGGATCACCCGTTTTCACGTAGATAGTTTCCATTATCGCTATAATAAACGATAACCCTAAGGTCAGAGGGACAAACAGCCAGTGATATAAGGCTGTCAGCGCAAACTGGCCCCTCGACCAGTCAACCAAAGACATGTCAAAGTGTTGAATCATATTGGATTTATTTGATTTGGGTTAGTTGCTCAATCACATAGTCACTGCGCTCCTGATCATTGGAAAAATTCTTCTTCAGCAAATCAGGGAAAAAGAAGATCTTTAAAATAATAAACATGAAAAAAAGTTTGACAAGAATGATCACCCAAAGCTTTTTTCCAATGGTCATGTTCCGGAAACCGTCATAATAAAAGCGAAAGATTTTTAAAAACAGCTCTTTCATATACCGGATTATAAGAAATGCTTTCCAAATATATAAAAAAATATTTATCTATGTCACTAAGTCAATAAAACAAATTATCAGGTGCAACGCTAACAGATCAACCTGTTTACCAGATCACTTGAACGAAGCCTTTTTTATAAAAACCATTTTCCCCTGTCAGGACATAATAATAGACGCCCGGAGAAACCAATACGCCTGCCGGTGTTTTGCCATCCCAGACAATAGTCTTTCCCGTTGTCTTAAAAACTTTGACACCACTACGGGTGAAAACAGTTAAAGTATAGATGTCACGTCCGTTAGAGCGTATTATAAAAAGGTCATTACGATCATCGTTATTAGGAGTAAATACGTTGGGTATCTGCATCTGGTCCCGTATAAAAACCTGTTGGACAGCCGTATCAGATGACAGGGTCACAGGATCTTTTACTATAAGCGTTACCAGATAATTCCCGGCCGAGCGGTACTGATGCTCCACTATCCTGCCGGTATCCCCCACAGCATCTCCAAAATCCCAGATGTATAAAAGATCCGTACCAACATCACGGGCTGTACAACGGATAGCAAAGGTTTTGATCAATGTGGTATCAATGGAAAAGACAGCCTCTGTCTGGGCATTTACAGTTACAGACAAAAAAATAAATAAAAGATATATGCCTATGCTCCTTTTCACTGCCCTAATTTAAATATTTTATCCGTCTATTGATATAAATTAGGATCTTTTTAACATTAACTAAAACTTCTCATATAATAACAATTTCTTATTTTACTTATTATCAGATAGTAATAGCATCTTACATTTCCTTGTCGCCATTTTGTGGCCCTGAAATTTTATCCAAAGAATCCGGATAATAAGTCACCAGGCTATATAAATAACCGGACATTTTTTCCATTCCGGTAAGCAAAATTGTCTGCAATATGCCATTTTGTCATGTTATGTTAAAATCACATGCCATTTTGTCTCTTTTGGTTTTTTGGTATTTAATTTGAAATATTCCTTACGAAAATTAAAAATTAAACCATTAAAGAAAGGAGGGTTGAGCCATGTTACCGAAAGTTAAAAGAACTGAAAACTGGCCAAGTTTTGTGGATGAATTCTTCAACACCGATTTCTGGCCAAGCTTTATGGATGTTAACACAAGGTACAGTGTACCGGCAGTAAACATTCTGGAAGATGACAAAGAGTACAGGATTGAGCTGGTAGCTCCGGGTATTGACAAAAAGGACGTGAAGATAAACCTTGAAGATGATGTCCTTACGATTTCATCCGAAAGAGAAGAAAAAACGGAAGAAAAAGACAAACATTACATGCGCAGGGAATTCAATTACACTGCATTTAGTCGTTCTTTCGTCGTACCCGAAGAAGTAAATGCCGAAAAGATCTCGGCAGAACACAAAAACGGTATCCTGACTCTCCATCTTCCCAAGAAAGAGGAAGTGGTGAAGAAAACCAACAAACGTGAAATCAAGGTCTTATAACAAGACCTTGAATAAAAGGGTGCCTGCCCTTTTCAAAAACAGGCACAAACCATCCCAATTCGGGATGGTTTTTTTATTCATTATTATCAGGCTGACCCCTGTCAAAATCAAAGGTTTCAATATGGCTGATCAATATCTCAAGGAATTGTTTCAGGGGTTTTTCTGCAACCGCCCGCACAAACACATTCAGATCCGTTTCCATAACCAGTTTCACCCTGCTTTGACCATCGGCGATCTCTTCGATATGGACCAATAAAGTAAAATTAATGCTGGCGCTACTATCTCCTGCGATCCGGATCAGTTCAACCGGTTTTTTTTCTGTCATATGCAATCCGATCCTGCCGATGCCCGGTATTTCAAAACTACACCGGTCGCCGTCTGTTTCCCAATTACTTAACTGCTCTTCAGGAATCAGGTGCTGGAAATGGGAAAAATCCGATAAAAAATCATATACGGTCTTGGCCGGATAGGATACCTGTCCTTGTCTGCTTTCATAGGTTTGTGCCATTGTATTTCTATTTTCTCCAGTTTTCCGGATCTTTTCTCCACTGCCGGAGGGTTTCCAATTGTTCTTCCCTGACATAACCGGTAGCCACAGCCACATCAATCAGGTGAAAATAGTCTGTAAGGGTAAAGAGAGGACAACCGCTTTTACGAAATTTTTCTTCGGCCAATGGAAAATTATAAGTAAATATAGCTCCCATGCCCAGCACCGGCATACCCGCATCCCTTAAAGCTTTCACAGCATTCAAACTACTTTTTCCGGTCGATATCAGATCTTCAACCACCACCGTTTTACGACCTTGCACCACTTCCCCTTCGATCAGGTTTTCCAATCCGTGTCCCTTGGGTTTTGACCTCACATACACAAAAGGCAGTCCCATCCGGTCAGCCACCAATGCTCCGATACCTATTGCTCCCGTGGCCACACCTGCAATACCTTCTGCCCCGGGATAATGCTGGTGAATCAAGCTGACAAAGGCATCACGGATAAAGGATCGGATATCCGGCCATGAAAGCGTCTTTCGATTATCACAGTATATAGGAGATCTCCACCCTGAAGCCCATGTAAAAGGGTTTGCAGGATCTAATTTTATTGCTTTAATTTGCAATAGAAATCCGGCCAATTGTTTTTGAACAGTCATGGGACAAATGTATAAAGTTTTTTTTGAGAATAGAATAGTTTACCTGACAGATGATTTCGCAAAGGCTTTCAGGCATAACTATGGCCTCTTTTACAAATTTTACGATTTGTCGGAGCTAAAACAACTGGTACGGCTTTTTAATTATCTGACCAGAATTAAAAAGCTTTTTATTTTTTATAATGATGTGGACCATTTGTTTCGGCAGTTCTCTTCTTTTTTCACAATTATTGAAGCAGCAGGCGGGGTAGTCAGAAGCCGGAGCGGAAAAGTTCTGGTCATCAACCGCCGGAGCAAATGGGATCTGCCCAAGGGAAAAATAGATGACGGAGAGACATCCCAACAGGCAGCCCTGCGTGAGATCAGTGAGGAATGTGGTATCCACGACATGCAGATTGGAAAAGAGATCACCACCACCTATCACACCTATACACTAAATGGAAAACCTGTTTTGAAAAAAGTGATATGGTATGAGGTCTCTTATCCGGGGGAGGAAGAAAATGTCAAGCCACAAACCGAAGAAGATATCACCGAAGTATTATGGCTTATGCCCGATGACACTTCAATTATACTCGGCAATACCTATCTGTCTATCATTGACGTATTCCGGCAGGCAAACCTGCTTCGGTTCTGATCCTTTTTTTCTGAAGAAGTAAACGGAATCTTCGCTCAAAATTTTCGGTTGGAGGAGGTGCCGGTGACATAATCAGCTTGCCATCCCTGCCGATCAGGTAATAGGTGGGATAAGCCCTGACATTATAAACAACCGGAAGATTACAGGCGTCCCCGCAAACCAAAAATATCCAGTCGTATGCCTTATTGTTTACAAACTCCTTTAACATAGATGGTTGATCCTCAATAGCTACCGTTATGATTTCCAGGATATTGCCGTATTTATCCTTCAACCTTTTCAGCAGGGGGAATTCCCGTAACGAACTATAGCTAAGTCTGCTGGAAAAATTCAGATACACAAATTTCCCCTTAAAGTCTGCCAGGGACACTTTCTTGCCGCTCAAATCGGTAAGGAAAAATACGGGAGCTTTTAAACCGGCCTGCAGCCTGGTAAATTTTTCCTTAATATCTTCCCCCGTTTGTCTTATTTCAGGATTTGGAATAGCAGCAATAAAGTTATCCAACAGGATAAGGAGTTTTTTTCTGTTAAAAGTTTTATGATACCAGGCATCATAAATGCCTTTCAAAGCCACCAGATCGACAAAATCATCATAACCCAGGGCCAAATCCTTTTTTATCACATGCACGAGTGAGTCATAGTTCCCTGTATCAATAGCATAAATCAGTTCCTGCCGGCAGGTATGCCCCAGGAGATAATCAAAATAACGATTGAATATCTGATCAAACAGTTCCATATAGGCCGGATTATGAAGTAACACCTTTTTGCCGAAATCACGGTATTCATTGAGAACCGGCTCTCTTTCACGAAGATTCATTACGGAAACCATTGCCAGGCGTGCGTTCATATAATCCAAAAAGAAAGGGTTGGTCACTCCGGCAAATGTATCTCTCACCGAACGGATAAAGGTTGCCAGGGTTGTATCCTTCTTATCCACATATACCAGTCTGGCATGCCGGTAAAAATAAGGGGCATAGATCGTTTTAAATTTTGCGATCAAACGGTTCAGATCATTTTCATCCGTATCCAACAGCCCCATCGGGATTTTTTCCGGTCTGAAATAAGGATTCAGGACATCTTTCATGGTTTTATCTTTCCGGGGGGGTAACACAATCCGGTATGTTTTTCCGGGTTCCGCATAAAACCAGACCTCATACACTCCGGGATAAACAAGTACTTTGCACGGGCTGTCAATATCAAAGGCCCCTTCAAAGGATCCGTCATCTTTGACTGTAACCTTCAACAGGGTATCGGTTTTATAGGTGATCATATCCTGCCAGGTGAGAAAATACAACTCCATCCCGGCATAAGCTTCAGCCCCATGGCAGGAAACAGCCACCTCTTTCGCAACCCCCTCAAACGTGGTCCCTAAAAAAAGGAGGAATAAAACCATCCGGAGCGTTTTCATCACAAACAGTAGCTTAATCTTTTCTGTCTGCCTTATTCAGATGGAGGGCAGCAGGCAGGAATTTTGAGGCATCGCCTCCGTATTTAATGATCTCCCGCACCAGGGTTGAGTTAATAAAAGTATGTTCAGGCAAGGTGAGTAAGAAAACCACCTCAATATCTTTTTCCATGGCATGATTAACCTGTGCAATAGCCCGTTCATATTCAAAATCTGCTGCGGTACGCAGCCCCCTGAGCAGAAAGCGGGCATTTACTTTTTTACAAAAATCGACTGTAAGGCTGCTATAGGTGGCTACTTCAATACGGGGCTCGTTTTCAAAGACCTTTTTGATCCATTTCACCCGTGTTTTCAAAGGAAAATATTCTGCCTTTTCGGTGTTTGCGCCAATAGCAACAATGATCTTGTCAAATATCTGGAGTCCCCGGCGCACGATGGATTCATGGCCTATTGTAAAAGGATCGAAAGATCCCGGGAAAACGGCTATTTTTTCCATAACCTGAAATCTTATTGTTTCTGTGTCTTCACCTTTTCTTTCAGCAGAGCATATTCTATTACCTCCCGGATATTATCTACATAACGGAATTTCAGTCCTTTCAGATAAATATCCTTGATCTGTCCGATATCTTTTTTATTTTCTTTGGATAAGATGATCTCTTTGATCTGTGCTCTTTTGGCCGCCAATATCTTTTCCTTGATGCCTCCCACCGGCAGGACCTTCCCACGGAGGGTGATCTCCCCTGTCATAGCGATTCCCTTCCGCACTTTCCGGCGGGTCATGGCAGAAGCCAGAGAGGTGACCATGGCGATACCGGCCGAAGGACCGTCTTTTGGGATAGCTCCTTCAGGCACATGTATGTGCACGTCCCATGTATCACTTATATTATACCGGATACCCAACAGATCCGGATGGGCTTTCAAATATTCAAGCGCAATAACGGCTGATTCCTTCATCACATCCCCCAGGTTACCGGTAAGTGTCAGTTTCCCCTTTCCTTTGCTTAAACTGGTTTCGATGAACAGGATTTCTCCGCCCACCGGCGTCCAGGCCAGACCGGTAACCACCCCCGGAATATCATTCCCCTGGTAAACATCTCTGAAATATTTTGGCTGACCCAGATACTCCAATATATCTTCATGGGTCAGGATACGGTTGACATCCTCACCAAAGGCCATTTTTTTTGCCATGCGACGAATGATCTTGGCAATTTGTTTTTCCAGGTTACGAACGCCGGATTCCCGCGTATAATTTACAATGATCTCTTCCAGCACTTTTTTCGGGAAGAACAGGTCTTTTCTGCGGAGACCATGGGCTTCAAGCTGCTTAGGCACCAGATGCCTTTTGGCTATCTCCACTTTTTCTTCCACAATGTATCCGCTGATCTCGATCATCTCCATCCTGTCTCGCAACGCCGGGCTTATGGTATTGGTAGCATTGGCCGTGGCAATAAATAAAACCCGGGAAAGATCATACTCCATCTCCAGGTAATTATCATAGAATGAGTTATTTTGTTCGGGATCCAGCACTTCCAGCAGAGCATAGGAAGGATCTCCCTTGAAATCGGAACCGATCTTGTCTATCTCATCCAGGATAAAGACCGGGTTGGAGGATTTTGCTTTTTTAATATTCTGCATAATCCGGCCGGGCATGGCACCAATATAAGTTTTCCGGTGGCCCCTTATCTCGGCTTCATCATGCAGTCCACCCAATGACATACGCACAAACTTCCGGCCCAACGCACGGGCAACAGATCTTCCCAGAGAAGTTTTCCCCACACCCGGAGGACCATAAAGACAGAGAATAGGTGATTTCATGTCTCCTTTCAGCTTAAGTACAGCCAGATGTTCCAGTATTCGTTCCTTCACCTTCTCAAGACCGTAATGATCCTTATTCAATATTTTTTCTGCTCTTCTGAGATCGAAATTATCTTCTGTATATTCCCCCCACGGCAAATCCAGTAAGGTCTGCAGATAATTCATCTGAACAGAATACTCACCTATCGCCGGATTCATCCGTTGAAGTTTATCGAGTTCCTTATCAAATACCTTTTGAACCTCTTTGCTCCATTTCTTGCCAGCAGCCCGTTGTTTCAGATCTTCGATCTCCTGTTCTATGGGGCTGCCCCCCAGTTCATCCTGAATGGTCTTCATTTGCTGATGGAGGAGATACTCACGTTGCTGCTGCTCCATGTCCATCTTCACTTTCGTCTGAATATCATTTTTGAGCTCCAGCATTTGCACCTCACTTGTCAGAAATTCAAGCAAAAGGACACCCCGTTGTTTCAGATCACTAATATCCAGTAACCGCTGCTTATCCGGATTTTTAACATTGGCGTTGGCACTGATAAAATTGATAAGAAATTTGGGACTTTCAATGTTCTTAACGGCAAAAGAAGCCTCCTGGGGAATATTGGAAGAAAGATTTATAATCTTCAGGGACAGGTCTTTTAACGATTGAACAATCGCTTCAAACTCCTGATCATTTTCTTCGGGATAAGTATCCGTCAGTTTATGGGCTTTGACAATAAAATAGGGGTCGGATGTCACCAGTGACTCTACGGCAAAACGGGATTTCCCCTGGATAATCACCGTTGTACCTCCGTCGGGCATTTCCAGTATCTTGAGGATCAGGGCTACCGTCCCAATGGTATTCATGTCTTCAAAAACAGGATCTTCCACAGAAGAATCCTTTTGGGAAAGGGTCCCGATAATACGGTCTTTCTTATAATAATCACGCACCAGTTTCAGGCTTTTATCCCGTCCCACACTGATAGGCAAAACAACGCCCGGGAAAAGGACCGTATTACGCAAAGGTAAGACAGGCATCGGATCCGGCAGCTTAAGATCGGGATCATCAATCTCATTCTCATCAGATATGAGTTGAATGATTCCCCCCTCTTCTTCTTCCAGCGAAGGAGAAATAAAAAATTCACCGATCTTCCCTTTATTATCCTGCTTCAAAACCAGACCTCCCTATTATTTTTCCTTGTAAAATCATACAAAGATAATGAAATTATCCTGCTATTATCGTATAATATCCCAGTAAAAAGAAGCCGTCTGTAAACAGGCGGCTTCTCAAAACAAAATATTTTAAGCTGCTATTTCTTTTTGTTCAGATGATTTTTATACCTGTTCATATATTTATCCACCCGACCTGCCGTATCAACCAGTTTCATCTTTCCGGTATAGAAAGGATGAGATGTACTGGATATTTCCAATTTAATCAATGGATATTCCTTTCCGTCCTCCATTTTGATAGTTTCCTTGGACGGAGCCGTTGAACGGGTCATAAAAGTAAAACCATTGGACATATCTTTAAAGACTACCAATCTGTAATTCTTCGGATGTATTCCCTCTTTCATCTCTTTAATCTTAAATCATTTTTTCAGGGTTGCAAAGATACATATACTTTTTTAAAAACAAACTGAAATTTCATTAAATATTTCCCGGGACGCTATAACGCCCTGCCGGTTAAATCCCCTCATCCTCACAGCTCAAACCATTGACGTACAAAAACCTTTCTTTCACCTCTATCTTTATAATGGGTAAATTCATTGGTCCGTTTATCATAGATATAATCTTTCCCCCATTTATCAGCATTTTTAACGATCCGCCTGACTGCATCCACAAAGAAATAAAGGTCTTCGCCGGTCATGGTGGGATGGAGGCTCCATCTGACAAAACCGGGCTTTTCCGACAGATCACCGGCATCGATCTTCCGGGTAATACGATGAGATTCTTCTTTTGATATCCCCAGAAGAATATGCCCGTAGGTTCCGGCACAGGCACATCCTCCCCGCACCTGAATGCCGAAACGGTCACTCAACAACTTAACGATCAGGTTATAATGTATTTTATCATGACAAAATGAAACGGCACCGATCCGGTCCTCAATATTACCGGCCAGTACGTTGATCCCCGGGATCTTTTTTAACTCCCTCATGGCAAGGGGCACGATTTCTTTTTCTCTTTTTTCAATATTTTCTGTACCCATTTTTTCTTTCAGGCGGATAGCCAATGCCGCCCGGAAAGCTTCTATAAATCCGGGAGTACCGCCATCTTCCCTCATTTCAATATCATCCATGAACTTATATTCCCCCCAGGGGTTGGTCCAGTCAACGGTACCTCCGCCGGGAGCATCCGGTGCCACATTGTGATAGAGGGCCGAGTCGAAGATCAACACGCCGGAAGATCCTGGTCCTCCCAGAAACTTATGAGGGGAAAAATAAACAGCATCCAGTTTCATCAACGGATCTTCCGGATGCATATCGATGTCAACATAGGGGGCGGAGGCAGCAAAATCGACAAAAGCATAACCGCCATGTTCATGCATGATCCTTGCCAACTCATAGTAGGGAGGACGTACACCCGTAATATTTGAACAAGCGCTAAAGGCGCCTATCTTGTTTTTCCGGTCCTTGTATTTTTCCAGTTGCTTTTCCAGTTCACGGGGATCCACCAGGTTATTTTCGTTCGGCTGCAGCACCACCACGTCAGTATTGGTCTCAAGCCAGGAAGTATGGTTGGAATGGTGTTCCATGTGTGTAAGAAAAACCACCGGTTTTTCCACTTTATGAATACATTCCCCCCTTGACATAATACCGCAACCTTTCAGCCCCAGTATCCGTTGCAGTTTTAGAACTCCGGCTGTCATACCGAATCCGGGAGTCAGGATCACATCTTCCGGCCCGGCGTTTACATGATCCTTAATAATGCGGTGGGCATAATGATAGGCATAGGTCATGAGAGTTCCCGTTTCGCTGGTCTCGGTATGTGTGTTGGCAATATAAGGCCCGAATGTTTCCACGATCTTTTTTTCTATCGGAGCATAGAGCCGTCCGCCGGCAATCCAGTCATGGTATCGTAACTTTCGAAGACCATAGGGGGTCTCATATTCAAGATCATTGCCTATAATATTCTCACGAAAATGTTTAAAATAATCTTCTGCTTCTTTCACGATAAATGTATTAATTTATCCATAATATCCCTGCCGGAAAGACATCACCCATACCGGCAAAATAGTACAGGATTATTCCCTGCTGGAAAGCATTGCCAGTAGCCGTAAAATCTCAATATAAAGCCATACCAGTGTAACCATCAGGCCGAAAGCGCCATACCACTCCATATATTTCGGGAGCCCTGCCTCGGAAGATCGTTCAATAAAGGCAAAATCCAGTACCAGGTTCAGGGCTGCAATGATCACAATAAACAGGCTGATACCGATAGCCAGTGAACTGTTCCCAAACAGGAAATTGAGGTTAGCCCCAAACATACCGGCAATCCAGCTAACCAGATATACCAGAGCGATACCTCCCGTGGCAGCTACCACCCCCATGGTAAATCGTTGTGTTGCCTTGATGATCCCGGTACGGTATAAAAACAACATGGTGAAGAATACACCAAATGTAAGGGCAACGGCACGTAATACCAACCCGTGGTAAGCAGCCTCCAGTAAAGCGGATAAACCACCCAGGGCCAGTCCCTCAAATACAGCATACAACGGAGCCGTATAAGGAGACCATTCCACCTTAAATGCCGTGATAATAGCCAGCACAAAACCCCCGATAAAACCTGCTGTCATATATCCACCCGCACCAGGCATACCTGTCAGCGTCCTGTTCCATACATATACCGCCGCAAGTATCAGCAACAAAAACAATAAAAAAGTCTTATTCACAGTACCACCGATGGTCATTACATTGCCTTCGGTATAACCTGCTACCCGGTTAAATATCTTTTCACTTAATACCGGATTCCCGGATTGTCTCGTATTCATAACATTCAATTTTTTATTTCGGACTGCAAAGATAATAGTTTAATCCTTTCTTTTGAAAGAAAATAATCACACGTTTTTTTAACCTGTGCTCCTTTGCAAAGATTATACCAAATTGATTATTCTGTGGTCTATCAGCACAAATATAATAACGATCAACACCGAATAGGCCAGATAGGATTTTATGGGGGTATAGGTTGCAGGGGAAATCCCCATGCTAAAATAAAGATATGACATCAGAATGGCTTTCTCAAGGACAAAAACGATCACGGTAGCCAATGCAATACCAACCGTACCGTAAAACTGTACAAGGTAAAGGCTGAGCAGGACATTAAAGACAATCTCAATGACAGAAGCCATCATCACAACCCTTGTTTTTTTCAGTCCGATAAGAATGGTCTGCGGAAATAAGAGCCTGGGAATGATCAACAGAAGATAGATCATGAAGATATCAGCACTACGAATAAAGTAAGGATTAAACAGCCGCGGATATAACCACCGGCTGAACAACATGATCACGATAGATAAAGGGAATAACACATTCATCAGCCGCATAGACTTATGACGCAGGATGGCAAGATTTTCCCTGAACTTAAATTTTTTCCCAAACTCAGGCAGCATGGCATTACTCAAACCGTTGGCCAGCATAAGAGTAAGAGGCAACTCCTTGGCCCCATAACGGAATATGGCAAAGGTAGCCGCATCAAATTTACTTGTTACGATCACCCCGTCGATATACTGGGCCGAACCACTCAACAATGAACTGAGGATCAACGGCGCTCCAAGCTTGATGTGCTCTCTGAGAAACGGGAAAGAGATCTTAATCTGCGTATATTTCAACAATATGATGATCAGCCAGATAAACCGTATAACAGCGACCACCAGCAATCCGTATATGGCCCAGATAATAGGATTCCCCATGATCACAGGAATTGTTACGATGCCTAACTGGATGGCATAGGTAAGCATTCCATATCGAAGGATCATCTCCGGTTTGTTCTTCAGCAGGTAGATATATTCAATCAGAATCGGCGGGTTATTTATCAGCAGATATACCAGTAATAAATTAATAAACGGTACGTCCCCCCTGATATGGAATATGGAAAAATGATATTTGATTAGAAGACCGAAAATAAAAGCCAGTACACTGAAAAATGTCAATAACAGAAAAGCATTAAAGATCTCGGGTGATTTTTCATCACCATGTTCACCCGATACATTATAGGTATAGTTGCTGTGATATAGAGGCAGAAAAGACTGTATCAGCCCGTTGACCCAGAAAAAGCTCATCATGCTGACAATGAACATAAAGACTTCAAACAAGCCGATATCGTGCCTTGAAAGGCCAATCTTTGTAAAGATAATGCTGATAAACAGAAACGTGCTGAAACGCATCAACTGATAAAGCTGCAGGCCGGAAATATTATTTAACAGTTTCGGAAACTTCAATCCTTTAATTTTTTACAAAAATGCACGTTTATGCAACACAAACCACTGAATTGGTAAAAATATTTTGCATATACACCAAAAAATATTCCACTATACTTTTAATTAAAAAATAAAATTATCCTTATCTTTGCCTTCCCGTTCAGGCCATCCCGGCCACGAAAAGTTTTTTTACATGGTGGATGTAGCTCAGTTGGTTAGAGCACTGGATTGTGGTTCCAGGAGTCGTGGGTTCGAGTCCCATCTTCCACCCAAATTACTTCCCCCGCACCGGCACAAGGCGGATCTCATCGCTATTATCTACACATTCAGGATACTCCTTCTGTCAGGTCTTCCCTTCGGTAAATCCCAAATCTCAAGCACCAAATTCCAAATAATACTCAAATTCCAAAACTCAATATATCAAACAATTATAATATAGATCTGTTTTTAAATTGAATTTTGTTTGTATAATGGAAGTTGGTTATTGGATATTATTTATGATTTGTGATTTGCATCATTGGAATTTACTTGTATCCTGGTTCTTGTTTCTCGAATCTTTATCCTTTCCCTACTGCTTACTGCTTATTTTTCATTCTGTTCATCGATCAACATTCATCGTTCAACAATCACAATTCAACCTTCCTTTTATCTTTTTCCTTTTATCTTTTATCTTATTCCTTTAACTTGCACGTGCAATTTTTAGATCATGAAACGCAGGCTTTTCTTTATCTATGCCGGCATCATTCTGGCCATGATTTTCTGGGCCCTTTCCTTTATCTGGTTCAAGATGGCCAATGTCTGGTATCCTCCCATCACCATCGTGATGAGCCGGTTGATCATTTCCTCCTTCCTGTTGTATATTTTCACCAAAGCCACAGGCACCCTGCAGGTATTACATAAAAAAGACCGGTGGGCTATTGTCATCCTTACGCTGTTCAATCCGTTCCTGTATTTTATCGGAGAAAGCTATGGCCTCACCTATGTCTCCTCCACCACAGGAGCCGTCATTATCTCCACCATCCCTTTATTCACCCCTTTTGCCGCTCATTATTTCCTCCGGGAGAAACTGTCTCTCATGAATTATCTGGGTATTTTACTTTCTTTTGGCGGCGTTTTGCTGATCCTGTATCATCCTGACGAATGGAATGCCTCATGGAAAGGTCTTCTTTCTCTGCTTTTTGCCGTATTTTGTGCCGTTGCCTATACCATCCTGCTGACCCGGCTATCCTTCCGTTATAACGCCCTTTCCCTGGTTACATGGCAGAATGCCTTAGGGGCTGTTTTCTTTATCCCGCTTTTCCTGTGGATTGACCTCCCTGCTTTCCCAACACCTGTTATCTCCTGGCACCATATCTTGCCCATACTTGAACTGGCTGTTTTTGCCTCCTCTTTTTCTTTCGTTTTATTTGCCATAGGAGTAAAACACATCGGAGCCGCCCGGACAAATATTTTTTCCAACATGATCCCCGTTTTCACTGCCATCTTTGCTTTTTTCCTGCTCAGGGAATCCATCACCGTACAAAAGTTTACGGGTATATCTATCGTTATCGCCGGACTTTTCCTGTCACAGATAAAGTCCACATTTTTTAGCAAGATCATGAAAAAAATCTCAGGAATGCCTTATCAGGAATAAAAAAGCTATTAATCACCTGAAGTAAGCACTTTTAAACTTCTAGGAACAGAAGTCACTTTTACGGACCCGTTATGGGTTTCTCCTTCTCCGTCAAAATGAATATTCCCCGGTTTTCCTTTCCAGACTGTCAGATTACGGGCACGGATGGTTTCCACATATTTGCTTCGGTTAAATTTCTTTGTAAAAAGCCGTAGCACCAGGCCGGGTACAGCCGTGGCAGGAAATGGTTTTAGCAAACATACATCGATCATCCCGTCGGAAGTATCTGCATCCGGGGCAATATAGGCACCGTTCCCGTATTCGGAAGCATTGGCAAAAGTCACGAGAAAAGCATTCACCACTTTATGTTTTCCATCATATTCAATGGCATAGACATCCGATTTGTATTTTTGCACTGCCTTCAGGATGGCTTCGAGATACCCTATAAGCCCCCGGCGCGACCGCTGATTGAAATTGTGGGTTACCTCGGCATCAAAACCTACCCCTGCCGTGGTAAAAAACGGAATTCCGTTGATCTGGGCATAGTCGATTTCCTGTATCCTGGCTTTATTGATCACCTCCAGTGCTTTTTTAGGATGTTTGGGGATGTGAAGATGTCCGGCCAGGCCGTTACCCGAGCCGGCAGGAATGATGCCAAGGATCATATCTTTACCCACAAGCAAACGGGCCAGTTGGTTCACGGTGCCATCGCCCCCGACAGCAAAAACAACCTTTATCCCTTCTTTTTCCTTCTGATCAAGGATCATCCTGATCTTTTCATCATCTCCGGTAAAATAAAACTCAGGAGAACATTGGTTGTGCCTGCAAAAACCACGTATAGTTCTGACCATACGATACCAACTTCCCCGTCCCGATACAGGATTGATAAAAAACGTATATCTCTGCTGTGCTTTCTCCTCTCTCATGCCCCCTTTTCTATGTCAAAGATAATACTTTTTTAATATTTTTAATTTATACCCTTCACTAAATCCAGACCATTATTACACACGCTCAAAATATTTTTTATTTTTGCTGTTCTGCCGGACGACTCGTACATTTTGTAAAGTAGGATTCATGCAAAAAAATTTAACTTTCCTTTTACATATCCATCCGAAAAAAGTTTCGAAAGCTTCTATCCGGTACACTTACACTTACGGGCTGGGAGGCATGACGGCACTACTGATCCTGCTGCAGTTTTTTACCGGCATCCTGTTAAAATTCGTATATATACCCTTGCCTTCGAAAGCCTATGACTCAATATTATTTCTTCAGCATCAGGTACTTTTCGGGCAATATGTCAGGAATATTCATCATCTGGGAGGGGTAATGCTGATCATTCTTGCTTTTCTTCACCTGATGCGTGTTTTCTTTACAGAGGCTTTTCATCCTCCCGTGCGCAGTGGCAACTGGATCATCGGTCTCTGTATGTTTCTTTTGTTGATGTTCTCCAATTTTACGGGCTACCTGATGCCCTGGGACCAGTTATCTTACTGGGCCGTCACTGTCGTTACGAATATGTTTTCCTACATTCCGCTTATCGGGCCCCATCTCACTGGTTTTATTCGGGGTGGTACAGATGTTACCGGAGCCACCCTGATGAATTTCTTTAATTTTCATACGGCCATCATCCCGCTTACCCTGATCATACTGATGACTTTTCATTTCTGGAAAGTGAGAAAAGCAGGAGGGGTAGCCCCACCACGGCCACGCAGTGAAAAAGAAAAAAGGCTTGTATCTTCCTATCCCGGTCTGGTGGTACGGGAAGCTGTTGTAGCCCTTACCCTGTTAGCCTTTCTCTTTATCCTCGCCGTTTTCAAAGATGCTCCTATGCATGAGCGTGCCAATCCGGCCTTCAGTCCCAATCCGGTAAAAGCACCTTGGTATTTTATAGGGATCCAGGAAATGCTTATGCACTTTCATCCCTTCGTCGGGGCGATCCTTATCCCGGTTACAATCCTCGGCTTTTTGTTCTATCTTCCCTGGATTCATTATCCCAAAAACAATGCAGGCATATGGTTTTCCTCTCCACTGGGCCGGAAAGTGGCAGGAGTCTCCGCTCTCATCGCCCTGGGACTTACTCCCCTTCTTATCATTGCCGATGAATACTGGATCCATTTTAACCTGTGGTTCCCGTCTCTCCCCTCCATAATCTCGGAAGGTCTGTTTCCCGTTGTTTTTTACGGGATCCTGTTTTATTTATATCTGTTGTTCCTCCGGAAAAGATATCATCCAAATACCAATGAAATAGTCCAGGCCATTTTTGCATTTTTTCTGATGACTTATACGGTATTATCCCTGACAGGCCTTTTTTTCAGAGGCCCCGGGATGATGCTGATGTGGCCCTGGCAAATTGCACCATAAACAAAATATGCATCTCATGACAAAGAAAACCACTGATATAAAACAAGCTGATAATCCTTCCCGTCGTCGTTTTTTTAAAAAACTATGGGGATGGATAGCATTGGCTGCCGGCGTGGAACTGGCCGGGCTGAGTATTCCGTTTATCAGCTCCGGCAGAAAAAAACAAAAAAAGAAGGAGACAGGGACTTTTACCGGAATAGTACCTGCCTCTGATTTGCCTCCCGGATCTGTCTTTCCCTACCAATCAGGACGTCTGTATGTCTGTCATCTCAATGACGGAGGTTTTTTGGCCGTATCTATTACGTGTACCCATTTGGGATGCAGTGTAGAGTGGAATGAAAAGAAAAAGGAATTTATCTGTCCCTGCCATCATTCCATGTTTTCCATTAACGGAGAAGTAGAGAACCCACCTGCCACAAGAGCACTGGATATCTATCCCCTGAAAATTGAAGGCGGGATGGTTAAAGTGAACCTGAGCAAACCCATCGAACGGAAGCATTTTAACAAATCACAGGAAACGCATGCCTGAAACAAAGAAGACACCGGCACTCTCCACCTGGAAGAAAACAGGATTTATAGCCACCGTGCTGATCCTGCTGGCTTTTCCGTTGTATCTGATCCGGGCTCATTTCAGCAATACCGGTACCAGGGGCACACAACAGGAAAGTGCAGTATATGTTGGAGGGGATAAATGTATCGACTGTCACCCGCATGAATATCACGACTGGCATGGTTCCGATCATGACCGGGCCATGGATTCAGCCACAGAACAAAGTGTCAGGGGTAATTTCAACCACGCCCTTTTTGTGGACAGGAAAGGGGATACCAGCCTGTTTTATAAACAAGACAATAAGTTTTTTGTCCATACCAAAGGTCCCGGAGGCAAGCCCGGTGACTTCCGGATCGCCTACACTTTTGGCACGAGGCCTCTGCAGCAGTACCTGGTACCTTTTGACGGAGGCAGGCTCCAATGCCTCCCTATCGCCTGGGATACGATCCGACACAGTTGGTTCAGTCTGCCGGATTCCATATATAAAAATGAAAATCTGACGCCTGACAACTGGCTTTACTGGACCAATAACGGACAAAACTGGAATGGTATGTGTGCCGATTGTCACAGCACCAACCTGAAAAAAGGATATGATCCGGATAAACATACCTATCACACCACCTGGACAGACATTGACGTCAACTGTGAGGCTTGTCACGGACCGGGTTCCGAGCATATCAAATGGGCTAATCTGCCGGAAATGGACCGTCCGAAAAACACCAATTACGGTCTTACGGTCAACACCTCGAAAATTGATCCTGTAGAAGAGGTAAAGCAGTGTGCCCGTTGCCACGCCCGCCGCTCTGTTATGGGAGATTTCACTCCTGACGACTTCCACAAGGACATGCTGGATTATATGATCCCGCAACTACTCAATGCGCCTCATTATTTTTCGGACGGTCAGATCCTGGATGAAGATTACGTCTATGGGTCCTTTACGCAAAGTTACATGTACCAGGAGCATCTGCGGGTTACCTGCAGCGACTGCCACAATGTTCACAGCCTGAAAACCATCCTGCCCGTCGATGACAACCAGTTATGTCTGCAGTGCCACCGGGCCGATGTTTATGACACTTACGAACATACTTATCATAAAAAAGCCGGTGAACCCGGGAAGCCTCTCGTGCTGGATCACGGAAAGAAGGTGGTCAAAGTCGGGGAAGGTGCCAAATGCGTAAATTGTCATATGCCCGGCAGATATTACATGGGCGTGGATTTCAGGCGTGACCACAGCCTGCGTATCCCCAGACCTGATCTCTCCGTCAAATACGGCACGCCCAATGCCTGTAATCAGTGTCATACCGATAAAAGTCCGCGGTGGGCCGATTCCTGGATCCGTAAATGGTACGGGCCAAGCCGCAGACATCATTATGGTGAGGTGCTGGCCCGGGGCAGAAAAGGAGATCCTGCGGCCCTGGACAGCCTGATCCTGATCATCCACGACATCCTGCACCCGGTCATCGTACGGGCCACAGCCGTAACCCTATTGCAGAATTATCCTCCTCAAAAAAGTTTCGAAGCCGTTAAAAGTGCCTTGAGCGATCCTGAATCCATTATCCGCGAAGCAGCAGTCCGCAGTCTTCCCGCCTTATCCCCGGAAAAGTTCAAGGAAGCCCTGTTGCCTATGCTCAACGATCCGGTAAAAGCCGTTAGGATACAGGCAGCTTTCAGACTTTCATCCCTGCCACGACGGCAGATCGACGGAAAATACCAGAAAACATTTGATAAAGCAATAAAAGAATATGAGGAAAGCATGCGCTATATGGGAGACTTTGCTTCAAGCCGGCATAACCTGGGTGTGCTCTTCTCCAATCTCGGACAGATAAACAATGCCATTGCCAATTATAAGGAAGCCATCCGCATTGATAACCTCTTTTTCCCGGCCAAAATCAATCTTTCCCTGTTGTACAACCAAACCGGAAAAAATGACCAGGCAGAAAAAATGCTCCTGGATGTTATCCGCCATGAACCGGATTTCGACCAGGGATATTATTACCTGGGATTACTGGAAGCCGAGAAAAAACAATATAACAAAGCTTTAACATACCTGCTTGAGGCAGCACGGCGTATGCCGGAATATACCCGTATCAATTACAACCTGTCCCTGTTGTATCAGCAACTTGGCAAGAAAAAGGAAGCTGAAATATACCTGCAGAAATGTCTGAAGGCCGAACCGGATAATTTTGACTATCTTTATGCCGCAGCTACCTATTATTTAAAAATGGGAGATAACGCCAAAGCCAAAAAATATGCCGTCCGGCTGTCTGAAAAATACCCGAATAATCCGGCAGGACAAAATATCTTAAATTTGCTTACAAAGAAATAAGACATATCTATTGTTTTTCCCTTTTTAAAAACTATGGAAAACATAAAAAATGACAAGCCGCTTGCAGGTATAGAATCCATGGCTTACCTTGTCATTATCCTGGCAGGTGTTAAGATAGCGGCACCTATCATTGTTCCGTTTTTATTATCCCTTTTCGTTGTAATTATTTTCAAGCCTTTTGCCGCTGCTTTAATGAAAAAAGGTATTCCCGGCTGGCTGGCTTTTACCATTATCCTGCTGATCGTCCTGTTATTTGATTACCTGCTGGTTATCATCTTCACGGTAAGTGTCCAGACCTTTACGGAAAACCTGCCGGTTTACAATGAAAAACTGGGAACTTACAGCGACCAGGTCATTAAAATGGCCCGGAAACTCGGGATCACCGAGAAGCAGCAACTCAATACAATCCTGAACCCTGAAAAGATCATGGGTTTTGTAGCAGGTACACTCAGCGATTTCAGCGATCTTCTGTCCAACGGCATTCTGATATTTCTAACGGTCATTTTTATCTTTATTGAAACAAATATTTTCCCCCAAAAACTAAAGATCATCTCCAGGTATAATCACAAGGAACTTAATTATTTTCATGAGATCAACCACCAGGTGAATTATTATATGATGATCAAGACATTCGTTTCCATGGGAACAGGGGTCATTATAGGAGCATCCCTGGCCATTATTGGCCTTGACTTTGCCATTTTATGGGGACTCGTGGCTTTCCTTTTGAATTATATTCCCAATATTGGTTCTCTGATCGCCGCTATTCCCCCTATCATTCTGGCACTGGTTCAATTCGGAATTCCCGGAGCCATTGGTGTCACCATGATATTCCTGGTTGTCAATTTCATTATCGGCAATTATGTCGAACCCAGGCTTATGGGAAAAGGACTGGGACTTTCCGTTCTGGTTGTTTTTCTCTCTCTGGTCTTTTGGGGATGGCTTCTGGGTCCTGTCGGTATGTTCCTTTCCATACCGATCACCTTGGTAATCAAGATCATATTACAATCCAAACCCAATACCCGCTGGATAGCCGTACTATTGGGTGACGGCACGGACCTGGACAAATTCCATGAACAAAATCCTTCCTGAAAGCTTCTGTACAAATCATCAGCAGAAAATATCCTAACTTTAACCTGTTATTTATTTTAACAGTTAAATTCTTTTTCCATTAACAAAAGTTAATACCGAATACCTATGGAAACATTATCAAGACAAAAAACGGTTTCTGCCCTCGGAATCCTGGCCTCGCTGGTCATTGTCCTGGCAGGTGTTAAAATTGCTTCCAATATTGTTGTACCCTTTCTGATGGCATTGTTTATTGTTATCATATTCAAACCTTTTGCCAATGCCATGGAAAAAAAGGGAATTCCGGGCTGGCTGTCCCTGACCATTATCCTGTTATTCATACTTCTTTTTATTGGTTTGCTCGTAATGATCATCACCGTATCGGTACAAAACTTCACGACCAGATTACCCTTTTACAATAGTAAACTCTCCATATACAGGGATCAGCTTATTGCCCTGTCCCGTGAGGTGGGATTACAGCTTGACCAGCAACAGTTGAACACCTTTTTTGACCCGGCTAAGATCATGGGCTTTATTGCCATGACATTAAAAAGTTTCAGCGATATTCTTTCAAACGGTCTTTTAATCCTGTTAACCGTCGTGTTCATTTTTATTGAATCCAACATTTTCAACATCAAGCTTCAGTTTATTACGAAGGAGAAGAAAAAACTCAGGTATTTCCGGCAGATCAATGATCAGATCAACCATTACATGCTGATAAAGACCATTACCTCAGCTTCCACAGGCATTATTCTTGGTGGCATTTTAGGTATTGCCGGCGTTGATTATGCCCTGTTATGGGGCATTACTGCTTTCCTGCTCAATTACATACCCAGCATCGGCTCACTGATCGCCGCTATTCCCCC
>WFSC01000077.1 GCA_015486185.1 Bacteroidales bacterium
CTTTTACCATACATCACCGACTGCTCCTCAGACCCGGTAACGTTCAGGAAATACATGGCAAGATCCAACCTCATGTTACAACCATAACTTTCCCGGCGGGTCTTTCCCTTCACAGCCCGCAGTTAAAAGCCATGATCAGTCACGTATATGTGGAAACATTACGTGTCGAGGCAAGGCAATATTTACCGTTACGGGTCAGACAGTTGGCCGCACTTTACGGATATATTATCAACAAGGTCTTTTTAAAAAATATGAAAACACGATGGGGCAGTTGCTCTGCTTCCCGGAACATCAACCTGAATATTCACCTGATGCAACTTCCCAACCACCTGATAGATTATGTTATTCTTCACGAACTGGTCCACACAGTCCATAAAAACCATGGACCCGGATTTTGGCGGGAACTGGACAAAATTACCGGAAAAGCCAGGTTACTGGATAAGGAGCTGAAAAAATATCACATAAGAACAAATTGACCGTAAAGGATCAAAAATCAGGATTGAATTCCCATTATTTAAAATAAATTTTGTACATTGTCATAAAACGGATCATTATGATCAGATTCGTCTATGCAGGGATCTTGCTGATCGTTTCAATGAGTTTTCCGACATGGGCTACCCCGACAGGGATGATGCAGACCGATTCTGTTTCCTCCGTTATTCGTTTGCTGTTAAAAAAATATCCGAAGATCAATCCGGATGAAAAATCCACCCTGAACAAAAGCAAATCCATCTGTCCGGATCATTTTATTCAGGACTCGTCTTATTATTTGAACTGGTCATCAACCGACTCATCCTGGATCATAAACCAGGGAAATTTTTGGGGTTATAATATGGAAGGAAAAACAACCTGGTGTGAAATCAGGTCCCGTGATCAGGGAAGCAATACATGGATACCCTCTTCAAGGAGAGAATACTTTTATAATGCTGATGAACGACTGGACAGGTTTTTTTATTTTGATTATAACACCTCTTCAGGCACTTGGGACAGTATAAGCCTGACTTCTTTCGAATATGGCAACGATAACCAGTTGTATTCGCGACTCACCCGGAAATACGGAACTGATAATAACTGGATTAATAACTCACTGGCAACTTTCACTTATGACACCCTGGGGCGCCGTATTCTTTACCAGGTCAGTACCTGGGATCAGCAAAAAGGAGACTGGCTCCCTTCTTACCGGGAATTATATTCATGGCAAGGAAATCTGCAAACAGAATATGCAGAGCAAAATTATGACACAACCTCTTCGTCATGGGTTAATATTTTAAGGGAGATCTATTCCTATAATGATGCCGGTCTCCGTACCGGGAATATACTCTTCAAATGGGATTCTGCCTCAGGTGACTGGGTAAATCAGACCATGATCAGTTATACGTGGAGTGATGGTATATTGAAAATCCAGGATTATCAGACATGGCAGACAGATCATTGGGAAGAAACTGTAAGGTACCTCTATTTTCAGAATGAAACGGGCAATGATACCCTGATCCTGTTTCAGGTGTGGAATTCAGGGAGTTCCGTCTGGACGAACAATTACCGGTACCTTTACGGTTATGATGGCTGTGGAAATCTGACGGAGGAAACAGGGCAACTACTCAACAGCTCATCAGGAGTATGGGATAATGACTGGCGGGTGCTCCATTTTGTATCCCCGTTCACCCCCGGCCCGCCTTTAACAGTGCAGATCATTGACAGTGGGAACATTACCTGTCACGGTGGTAATGATGGATGGGCCCTGGCAAAGGCTTCGGGAGGGACACCCCCTTACCGTTGGCTTTGGGATGACGATCCCCCCTCTACAGATTCCATTGCCACCGGACTATTTGCCGGTATCTGGTATCATGTTACTGTTACCGATGACGCAGGTCAAACAGTTGTTGACAGTATTCAGCTAACCGAACCGGAACCGGTCGTCACCGGAAACATTTTAGGAAAGACACAGGTGTCTCTCTATGACACAGCCTGTTACTTTGCTTATCCGCCCGGCAACGGCTATTATACCTGGTTGATAAAAGGCGGCCATTTTTTATGGCCCGTCACAGGTCCCGGGACGGTTGTTGCCTGGACCCTGCCCGGAGAAGACAGTATAGGTGTGTTTTTAACCAACTTTGACGGATGTCAGGGAGATACTGTTTGGCTTCCTGTTTATGTACAATCCCCTACTTCCGGCAGGGATCTTTCTGCAGATGCTTTCCGGATATGGCCCAATCCCACCCATGATATAATACATATCAGCGATCCGCAGTTATGCATTATCTCTGTAAAATTGCTTGACCTGTCAGGAAGGATATACAAAACCTGTGAAATTACCGGTGCTCCGGAATATACGTTGAACATTCATGACCTTTCCCCCGGAATGTATCTGCTGAAAATAAAAACGCGGAAAGGTAATTTTTTAAAGAAGATCATAGTCCGTTAATTCTCTTTCCTGTTTAATCCATTTTTTGCAAAATTTTTTCATTTTTCCATCAATTGTCGAAAACGTTTGAAACAATATATGCAGGAACTCTTCAGGTTTGGTTAATGAATCTTCCTGAAAATAAACATGATAAGAAATTTTATTTTACAAGATAATCTTTAATTTTGGCAGCGTAAAACCAGTTTTAACATAAAAAATACATCCTGTGATACGATCAAAACCCCGGTTAAGTTTTTGGCAGATATGGAATATGAGTTTTGGTTTTTTTGGTATCCAGTTTGGATTTGCTTTACAAAACGCTAATGTTAGCAGGATCTTTGAGACCCTGGGGGCCCAGATAGATAAAATTCCCATTTTATGGATCGCGGCGCCGGTCACGGGGTTGATCATCCAGCCGATCATCGGGCATATGAGTGACAACACATGGGGGCGTCTGGGTCGTCGGAGGCCCTATTTTCTTACCGGAGCGTTGCTTGCTTCTACTGCCTTGTTTTTCATGCCCAATTCACCGGCTTTATGGATAGCTGCCGGCACCTTGTGGATCATGGATGCATCCATCAACATCTCCATGGAACCGTTCAGGGCCTTTGTAGGGGACATGCTCCCGTCCGAACAACGGACCACCGGTTTTGCCATGCAAAGCTTTTTTATCGGTACAGGGGCAGTCATTGCTTCTATCCTTCCATATATACTAACCAACTGGTTTAAGGTACCCACCGTTCCCATAGGTAATGCCAAGATCCCGCCCAACGTCAAATGGTCTTTCTACATCGGAGGCATCATATTCCTGTTATCGGTGCTTTGGACGGTTATCACTACAAAGGAATATTCGCCAAAAGAGATGAAGGCTTTTAACGCTTCGGATGAATCACAATCTGAAAAAGAACAAAAGCAGGCCCGGCCTGCCTCAAAAATTCCGGCTTTTTACCGTTTGGGAATATACTGGATACTGGGAGGTATCCTGCTCAGCCTGCTCACCTGGTATATACATGCTGAAGCAGAAGTGTATGTCCTGTCGGGAGGCTGTGCTGCCTATGGATTATTGCTCATCCTGGCCGGGTTATACAAACTTACGCTGAACCGGTCAAATGGATTGGTGACGATACTGACCGACCTCAACAACATGCCGTCCACCATGAAGCAACTGGCTGTAGTACAGTTTTTTTCCTGGTTTGCTTTGTTTGCCATGTGGATCTACACTACGGCAGGTATTACCAGCCATATTTATGGGACCACCGATCCGAAGTCCGAACTTTATAATGTTGGGGCCAACTGGGTGGGGGTTTTGTTTGGCTTTTATAATGGTTTTGCTGCCATCATAGCATTCTTACTTCCTGTACTTGCAAAATATACGGGCAGAAAATGGACCCACACCATTGCCCTGATGGCAGGGGGTCTGGGATTCATATCTATCTATTTTTTCCATAACCCGACCTGGCTGATCCTGCCTATGCTGGGGGTAGGCTTTGCGTGGGCCAGCATCCTTTCCATGCCTTATGCCATCCTGACCGGCTCTCTGCCTCCGGAAAAAATGGGCACCTACATGGGCATTTTCAACTTTTTTATAGTGATTCCGCAAATTCTTGCCGCCAGTATATTGGGTTTTTTGGTCAGGCATTTATTTGCCGACCAGGCTATTTTTGCCCTTATGCTGGGTGGCGGATCCATGATCCTTGCAGCGGCACTGGTTTTCTGGGTAAATGATGTTGATGATCCGCGGAAAAAATCCAAATTAACCAAAATAAACTAAGAGAATGAGCCATCATTACATACCTGACGAATGGAAAATCATTGAAGATAACTTTGATCCGGCAGATAATCGTGCTTCTGAAAGTATTTTTAGTCTGGGTAACGGGAAGATGGGACAACGTGGTAATTTTGAAGAGGATTTTTCGGGAGATACCTTACAGGGACATTATCTGGCAGGTATATATTATCCTGATAAAACCAAAGTGGGCTGGTGGAAAAACGGTTATCCTGAATATTTTGCCAAAATATTAAATGCTCCAAACTGGATCGGCATTCATGTGCAGGCAGAAGGAATCCCTCTGGACCTGGCTAAAATACCCGTAACAAATTTCCGGCGGATACTGGATATGAAAAAAGGTATCCTGGAACGATCCTTCATTGCCCATTTCCCCGGAGACAAAAAGATCAAAATCACCACAACCCGCTTTCTCAGTATGGCGGATGATGAAACAGGCGCTGTCAAATATACCCTTCACCCGTTAAACAAACCGGTCACCTTAAAACTTACGCCCTATCTTGATGCAGACGTACAAAATGAAGAATCCAATTACGGTGAAAAATTCTGGGAAGAAGAAAAGCAATCAATAACTGACGGGACAGGGATCATTCTGGTAAAAACCAAAAAGCTTAATTTCAGGGTAAGTACCGGGATCACCTGCTTGTTTGAGGTAAATGGGAAACGGACCGTCCCGGCAACAGAATGGAAAGTACAACCCAAATATATTGAAAAAGAATATACTGTCAGGGCCGGTAAGGGAGATACGGTCACTGTTTATAAATATGCGGCCATTCTGTCATCTTTGTACTATGATCCCAAAGAATTAATAAGATCCACCCGGCGCAAACTGAAAGAAGCAGAGAACGCCGGGTATGATCACATGCTGACATCACACTGCAGGGCATGGGATGCCCTTTGGCAGGAAAAGGATTTTATGATCGGGGGCGATCTCCCCGCGCAGCAGGGCATCCGTTTTAATATTTTCCAGCTCCATCAAACTTATACAGGTAAAGATGAGAGACTGAACATAGGCCCCAAAGGCTTTACAGGAGAGAAATACGGAGGCAGTACCTACTGGGACACCGAGGCCTTTGCATTTCCCTTTTATCTTTACTCGGGTCGCAGGGAAATTGCCCGAAATCTTTTGTTATACCGTTACCGCCATCTTCCCAAAGCTATTGAGAACGCAAAGAAACTGGGATTTACAGGAGGCGCTGCCCTGTATCCCATGGTAACCATGAACGGAGAAGAGTGTCACAATGAGTGGGAGATCACTTTTGAGGAAATTCACCGCAATGGTGCCATTGCCTATGCCATTTACAAATATACAGGCTATACAGGCCGGTATGACTATCTTTTTGATTACGGGCTGGAAGTACTGATCGCTCTTTCCCGGTTCTGGAGCCAGCGGGTCAATTTTTCCGTCCCCAAACAAAAATATGTGATCCTGGGCGTGACAGGTCCCAATGAATATGAAAACAATGTGAACAACAACTGGTACACCAATTATATTGCCCGGTGGACCCTTCTTTACACAATGGAATCGATTGAGGAAATAAAACAAACAGCCCCGGAAAAGTGGAAAACACTGAAACAAAAGATCCATTTCAGTGAAGAAGAACCGGTCCGTTGGAAAAAGATCACCGAAAACATATATTTTCCCGAAGACCGGGAAAAAGGCATTTTCCTTCAGCAGGAAGGATATCTTGACAAAGAACAATTAACAATCGACCAGATAGATCCGTCCAACCTTCCATTGAACCAACACTGGTCATGGGACCGTATCCTCCGCTCCTGCTTTATCAAACAGGCAGATGTTTTACAGGGTCTCTATTTTTTTGAAGATCATTTTGATCCGGATACGCTGGAACGGAATTTCACCTTTTACGAACCCAGAACGGTACATGAATCTTCTCTTTCGCCATGTGTTCATTCCATTCTGGCCTCACGTACCGGGAATCCGGAAAAAGCTTATACCCTTTACCTGCGTACTTCGCGGCTTGACCTGGATGACTATAATAAAGAAGTCGCAGAAGGTTTACATATCACCAGCATGGCCGGTACCTGGCTGGCCCTGGTAGAAGGATTTGCCGGATTAAAGATCCGTAACCGGAATCTTTATCTTGCGCCAAGCATCCCCTCTCACTGGGATTTCTATAAATTTCAGATCCGCTTTCATAATCATACATTTATTTTTCTGATAAATCATAAAGAAATTACAGTGGATCATTACGGAGATTCCGGATTAACCATATATATTTATCAACAGGAATATATGGTGCCTCCCAAAGAAAAAATACGTGTCCCCGTTAAATAATATTTTCAATCGCTGTTTTTTAGCATTTATTGTTAATTTTACAACGCTGTTTATGCTAATATTATCATTAAAAAATAACGATTATGGGACATAAAAAATTCAGGGCGGGCGTACTTTTCGGAGATGAAGTATCCGAATTATTTGCCTATGCAAAAGCCAATAATTTTGCCATTCCTGCCGTCAATGTGGTAGGTACAGACTCGGTCAATGCTGTCATGGAAACGGCCAAAAAAGTCAATTCACCTGTAATTATTCAGTTTTCCAATGGCGGGGCTTCTTTTTATGCCGGTAAGGGCCTTGGGGCCGAAGGACAGGAAGGTGCCATCCTGGGTGCCGTGTCCGGAGCCCAACACATCCATTTGCTGGCAGAGCATTATGGAATACCGGTAATCCTGCACACCGACCACTGTGCCAAAAAACTTCTTCCCTGGGTGGATGGCATGCTGGATTACGGAGAAAAATATTTTAAAGACCATGGTAAACCCTTGTATAGTTCACATATGTTGGACCTCTCGGTGGAGCCCCTGGAAGAAAATATTGAAATCAGTAAAAAATACCTGGAACGAATGAGCAAGATCGGCATGACCCTGGAAATTGAACTGGGTTGTACCGGTGGCGAAGAAGACGGGGTGGACCACAGCGGCATTGATAATGCAAAGCTTTATACCCAACCCGAAGATGTGGCCCTTGCCTACGAAGAACTTCTTAAAATAAGCCCTCGTTTTACGATCGCTGCCTCCTTCGGCAATGTACATGGCGTGTACAAACCCGGCAACGTTCACCTCGAGCCCATCATTCTTAAGAACTCACAGGAATATATTCAGAAAAAATTCAATACGGAAGAAAAGCCCGTAAACTTTGTGTTTCATGGTGGTTCGGGTTCTGAAAAATCAAAGATCAAAGAGGCTATTTCCTACGGGGTTATCAAAATGAACCTGGACACGGACATGCAATGGGCTTTCTGGTATGGGGTCAAAGGATATTATGAACAATACAAGGATTATCTCCAGAGCCAGATCGGCAATCCCGAAGGGGAGGATAAGCCCAACAAGAAATACTACGATCCGCGTAAATGGTTGCGTGCCGGTGAAGAACAATTTGTCAAACGCCTCACCGAAGCTTTCGAAGACCTCAACGCCATCAACAGGCTGGGATAACTTGTGTAAAAAGAAGGAATGTTAAAAAGCCGGAACAGTTCCGGCTTTTTTTGCTATGCAACCTCCTGCTTCAGCAACTTTTGCCCTGAGATGATAATCCCACGGACGTCGAGGGAGAGGGCTAAATCAAAAATTTCCCTGAAAGCAAAATAAAATGTTTATTTTTATCCACTACTAATAACAAACTTGAAATTTATGACTATCAAACACACTGGAAAAACAATTTTATATTTTTCATTAGCTGTTATCGTTTTTTCGTTCCTGCTGCTTTCCTGCCATCCGACCACCAAACAGAAGAAAGCGAAGCCTTTCCGGACCACCGTACAACATCCCGAATGGAGCCGGCATGCGGTTTTGTATGAAGTAAATATC
>WFSC01000078.1 GCA_015486185.1 Bacteroidales bacterium
ATACTTGCAGGAGGCAGAAGCTCCAGAATGGGTAAGGAAAAAGGCCTGGTTCCTTTCCGGGGGAAGCCACTCATCAGTTACTCACTGGAACTGCTGATCCCTTTTTGCGGGGAGATCATTATTTCAGCCAATGCTCCGGAATACAAATTGTTTGGGTACCCTGTCATAACAGATGAAATATCCGGAGCCGGGCCCTATGGGAGGCCTTTATTCCGCTCTTCTCCATTCCACAACCCATGATAACCTGGTGCTTCCCTGTGACACTCCTTTTATAAACAAGGAGTTTATACGGTTTCTGCTGGCATCTGTCAATGACCAACCGGCTGTCATCCCCGTTCATCCTGATGGGAAAGCCGAACCGCTATGCGGATATTATTCAAGGAATATTCTCCCATTGTTGAAGAATTTTCTGAAACAGGGGAAATATAAGCTGGTGGATTTCCTTCATCAGGCTGGTGCACTATTTCTGCCTTTGGATAAGGATCTTCCTTTTTATCATCCCAATATGTTTGCCAATTTTAACTCCCCGGAAGACCTGAGAAAGTATTATTAGTCTTCCGACATTTTCTTCCCCTACTCCTTCTTCCATCTTTTCCTTACCTCCAGTACCAACCCTCCTGCAAACAGCAGTAAAAGGATCGCTGAAGCTGCCAGATCAATTTTATCACCCACATAATATCCTTTGGGTTTGAAATAAAAATCAATCTTGTGTTCTCCTGATGGTAGAACCATGGTGCGCAAAACATAATCGGAACGGAAATAGGGAGCCGGCTTGCCGTCGATATAAGCCAGCCATCCTTTATCATAATATATCTCGGAAAAAACGGTCAACCGGGGCCTTGCTGCGTTGTATTCATACACCAGATGGTTAGGAGCATAGGAGACCATGTGGATCCGGGCAGTTGAATCGTTTGCAGGGATATAATTCTTCACTAAAGGCTCAAATTGTTTATTAACAATAGCTTCCTGTACAGGATCGAAGTCTGACAGGGCAACGATCTCACTGTCAGCATTGGAAACGATCCTGTATTTCTTCACAAACCAGGCATTACCGAGAGCTCCCGGATTACGTTGTGCTACCGGCTGGCCTTTCTGATTGACAATAAAATATTTTGTGTTTAGCATATTCAACACCCGCATATTGTTTTTGCTGATCTGATAGGTGATCAGATCCTGGTATCTGCGTATTTTAGCACCGTGGTATCCGCCGATCGAATTATGGAAATAGGAGGTACTGGCGTCATTGAATGTACTCACGGTAAGGTTCATAACACGATAATCCAGGGATCTGTCTTTCAATATCTCCAGGTCGGCCCGGGTAGGCTTAAAAGGCACCAAAACTTCTTTTTTCGGCACAAAATTATCATTGTTGAGATATCTTTTATCTACAGTCCACAGGTCAACCAGGATCAATCCTCCCAACAGGAAATAAAACACCCCGGGCTTTATTTTTTTATAAACCAGGGCTGCAATCACGAGAGCGGTAAGTACAATAAAGATAAAAGACCGCCAGGCATCTGCGCGCATGAGGTGTTTCCGGTCCTCACGGATCACATCAATAAACCGGGCAGGCCATCCGGCTTGTTGTAACTGTGCATCGATGGGTGCTGAGAAATTGAACAACAAACCGGGGAAGAGTGCAAAAAACAATGTGATCCCTCCCAGTATATAAAAAGTATTCTTCAGCGCTTTTATGATCTCTTCTTTTGAGGTGTCTCCTTCCAGTATCTGCTTTACCGCCAGAATACCCAACAGGGGAACAGCAAATTCTGCTATCACCAGTATCATGGATACGGCCCTGAACTTATTGTATCCGGGTACATACTGAATAAAAAAGTCGGAAAAAAACTGTAGATGTTTACCCCAGGCCAGTAAGATAGCCAGAACGGTAGCAGACAACAACCACCATTTTTCAGGTCCTTTTACTACGAATAATCCCAGCACAAATAAAAAGATCACCACAGCCCCTATATACATCGGACCGGAGGTAAACCGTTGTGGCCCCCAATAAGCCAAAGGATACTGTGTGACGATCTGCCGGGCATTCGGCACATTACTTTGCCGGAGTAATTTATAGGTTCCTGATTTTGTATCAAAACCGGAAGAGGCACCACCTACAAAATCCGGTATCAGTAAGTTCATGGTTTCAGCCACTCCATAGGAATAATCATTCAGGATATAATCCTTATCCAGGCCGCTGGTCTGATTCTGCTTATCCAACGTAAGTTCTGATTTCCCCCGTATGGATACTTTACCGTATTGATTCACCAACCACAGGCTGGCAATATTTGTCGCTACCGCCAGTACCACTGCCACCAATAAAACCAGCGAGATTTTCAGGAAGCGGAGCATCAAATGTTCCTTATAGTAAAAAATCAGGATCACGATGCCATAAACAAGGATAAGCAATAATGTATAATAAGTAATCTGCGGATGATTGGCATAAAGCTGTAGCGCAAGGAATACACCGGTAAGTAAAGCCCCCCAGTAAGGCCGGCTCCTGAAAGCGATCAGGATGCCTGCCATAAGGACCGGTAAATAGCCCAGGGCATGCGCCTTGGAATTGTGGCCGGCCGCCAGAATAACAAGGAAATAGGTGGAAAAACCAAAGGCAATGGCCCCCACCATACCCAGCCAGGGTTTGGTCTTATAGGCACCGACCAACAACAGGTAAAATCCCAACATATAAAGAAACAGATACCGCGCCGGTGCGGGAACACCCAGGGTAACATACCTGTCAACATACCGAAACAGGTTTCCTTTATATATTACACTGATAAGATAAGCCGGCATGCCCCCAAACATGCGGTTGGTCCATAAAGCTTCCTGGCCGGTAGCCTTGCGATAATCCACAATTTCCTTTGACATCCCCCTGAATTGTGCAATATCATGCTGTTCCAGACCTTTCCCCTGTAACATCGGACTAAAATAGGCCATGGTCAAAGCCAGAAATAAAAGAATAGCCAGAAGATGCGGATAAATGCTTTTTAATGAAAATGACTTCATAAATAGGATTTCTTTTTTTGACAAAATATTTTTTTCAAAGATAGATTGATATCCTCGCTAAAATAGATATTTTTTTGCTGAATCAGGAAAAAGAAACAGGTTTTTAATCTCCCCGGACAGTTGTTACCAGATCAACGGGGTATCCGAAAGACTTTTTCCCCTGCACCCGAAGGTAAGATTTACTCCAAGCCAAACACCCAACGAACTGGCCTCATCCGGATGTATAAAACCCAGAACATAATCCGTCAGGACAAAAATCTGCAATGGCCCCCCTCGAAGGCTTAAGCCTGCACCGATATTGTTAAAAGAATGATTTGAATATGAATAGGTGACGGTAGCATCCAGAAAACGGGATACTGAAGCATTGGCAGACAGGGTGAAGGACTGTAGAATATTTTTCTTATGTATCTCCGTCCTGGATAATAACCCCAGATAAACGGCGTCATTCAGATGAAAAGTACCCCCAAAATAGATTTTTGGATTCAACGTAGTGGTGTACGGATCGGTGGTATGGACTGGTTCGAAAACAGATTGCAATGAATCCAGCAGGTTGTTGGCTACATCTTCCAATGTTGTGGTATCATTCACCTGAAAAACAGGGCTGGCATCCAAGCCTTTAAAAACAAACTCTCCTTTTGAACTGAAATTATTTATGTCCCGTTTCCAAAAGATCATACCCAGATCCAATACGCTGGCTGACAAAGAAAACCGGTCATTGATCCGGTAACTGGTCCCAAAATCAAAAGCAAAACCGGGATTTACAGGATTAATCAGATAATAAAAAAGGTTAGCGGTACCATTCAGTTCTTCTTCCTTCGGGGTAACGTCGGTAATATTCCCGGCGGAATCTTTTTTTACTTCCAGGGGAGCTGAAGCATTCACGGTAAGATCGGCTTGCAGGGTATGGTTATAACTATCCCCATCGATCCCTATACTCATTCCTTTATTTTTTAATGACAAGTCAGCGATTCCGGAAAGAAATTTTCCCCTCACACCTATGGTAAGGGCAGGGGAAATATCTGCCGTAACCCCCAGGCCATAGCTGCCATATGTGGTAGCTCTCAATCCGAATGAAGAAAAATCGGCTTTATTGCCGGCAAAAGAATCATTGCCCTTAAAAACCAATGTCATAAAATCTTTCGGCAGACCCAGAAAGACCGAGGTGTTTTCAGCAAAATTAATATGAAAATAAAGGTTTTTTGCTTTAAAACCCAGTGATAGAATATTAATGTGGGCTGAAGGAGCAATATAATTTTTCTTATCGAGCTTGTTTAAAAAATCATCAATATTATATGTCGGGTGCAAAATAGTGATGAGTGAATCGGCATATTCTCCCATACCGGGAAAAACCAGATCACTGAAGGATATTCTGTTCCCCAGCGTAGTAACATTGGCAGAACCCAAAACAGGAAGGTCCAAATAGAAATTACAGTAAAGATGACTGGCCGGATTCATCAGGTTAGCCTGGGGCAGGCGCATAAAATAAAGCGATTGCATCTCCTGCGCCTGTCCGGGAAGTGTAAAGAAGTAAAGGAAAGAAACCAAACCGAAAATACGTAACATATTTTGCCGCTTCATGATCAACTTTTTTAAAAATTATTCATTTTACCAGCATCACCCAGATCAAATTCATAATCAAATTTGGTTTGAACGCCCAGTTTAAAATCAAAGGTATAATCAGTATAGATTTTTACACTTTTTGTCCCGCCGTCAGATGAATTGAATACTCCGGCAACGATCAGGTCGGGAGTATCCATTAGCTCATTTATTTGTGTATTGTTAATTTCCACACTTTGAACGGAAGAGGTCACGCCGGTAACCCTGCCTCCGTCATCAACCGGAGCCGCCTTAATGATCTGGCCAAACAAGATAGAATCCACAACCGTATTGGTTTCTTTTTCATATATATAAATCCGGAAGCTCATACCTACCGGAAATCCGTTATCGGCCTGTAACCGCAACCTGATATAGTCAAAGTCTCTCAGGTTAAGATCCGTAGTATCCGAATTATTTTTTTCATAAAAAGGATTATCAATGGTATCCTGTAGCTGCAGATCCTGCATTCTGAACTCAAGGGGCACTTCCACTTCCAGACTTAAAAGGATGCTGCTTTGATCCGTCACAAAATTATCCCATCCCTGAAATCCATCCGGGTTAATGACAGCTTTTCCCCCGTATATGATATAAGAAGGATGAAGGTCAATAAGCGGGACAATGTCCGTATTATCCCTCGTAAAAGCAAGGTCTCCCTTAACAGGAGGCTCTGTCCGGTCAGCCGGATATAAAAGACGCATAGGCGGAGCATTCAGCGCCTGCTCATCACCGCTCTTTGTTTTCCCGGTCACATTTGTCGTTATCTCATTCGGAATGCCGAAACCGTTGGTGTAGAGCAGTCTCACCTGCGGATTGGTCAAAGAGAAAGTCCCTTTTATCCTGCTAAAGAGATCATCCAACCCTACATCGATCGTATCTTCATCAAACACATATTCCTGTTTACCCAGGTATCCCCTGGCATACTGAAACTTTAAATTAGCCAACTGATACCTGAAATGCAATAATTGGGCAACATTAAAATCTACCGCTTGTCCTGTGGACCGTAAAGCAACCCTGTACATGTAAGGCAGAATATTATAAGGCCGGGACGGAACCGTTGCCAGATCAAACAGGGTACTGTCAAGGCGCAATGTATCTATGTCCGTACCGCCATTGTTAACAAAATGATATTTCAACGTATCAGCAAATCTCCTTCCTGTCGGAAAGATCATAGCAAACTCAATAGGTTCCGAAAGTGGCGATTCGGTTTTAATGGCAAAAGCTCCGGTTTTTATTTCCATTGAGGTCAGTTGTATGGTATCCTCTTCCAGTTCATAGTTTCCCGTATCAGCATAAAACACCTGATCCGGCAAAACAGCATTTCCGGAAAAGGCTTTAACATCCGAAGACAATATGGAAACGGTCAAACCGTCCGGTACGGAGGCTGTGGCAGGAGTTATGGAGACCACCTCAACAGACCAACGGTTGGTCACATCAAGCCCGGCCAGATCCATGGATTGTGTAACGGAATCCCGGGCACGGAGATTGGTAAAAACCAGGTCGGAGCCTATGATCGAGTTATCGCCGGTATTATGAAACCGCAAGGTCAGAGAGGTAATATCTGTGGAGAGATTGTTGGTCACGGTAACGGAAACCATCCCGCCGGCAAAAACAGCCCGGGTAAATTTTGCAAAAGGGTCCAACGGATAGGTTCCGGTAGTATTTGCTATATCTTTTCTTCCATAAAAATCATATAAACGGAACGGGCCGAGAGCTATATCATTCGAGTCAGGGGCCTGATCATCGATCTGCATAACATCCGAAGCCGTGAGAGAAAAAATGGAATCCTTCCTGTAAACGATCTTTACGGCTCCGTTGTCATCAAACACGATGGTATCATTTGGTTCAACCATATTGCCCATCTTCATGGAACCATAAACCACTGGCAGGTCCCATTGATGGGTGATATGTGCCTTTGTTGAAAGCTTGTTAAAATCGTACTTGTCTTTAATACAACCCTGAAGGGCCAACCCCATGATCATCCCGGTAAAAAGAAATAACCGGGCTCCCGAAAAAACCCTGTGTACCTTTTTCATAACTGTCTTGTTTCTTTATAGGTCTATTTTACGGAATAGTTGTACAAAAAGTTATCCATTCCACCTACAATCAGGTTAAAATTTTTCCCCTCGGGGCCCAGACGACCAATAGTAAAAGGTGTTTGCCCTTTCAGGGGGAAACCATTGTATAACTTTCCATTGTTATTGACCAGATAAATATAGTCATGGGTTGCATCTACAATGCCGATTTTTTTATCTTTTATCGAAAAAGTATAGATAACCGGAGGATAAGATGCCTCGCCATTGTTCATTTCCCACGTAAACAATTTCTTATCCGGAGATCTCATAACCTGTAACCGGTCCCCGAAAAGGAAAATATATTCTTCCCTCCCGTCCCCATTCAGGTCTTCATAATGGAACCAGGCATCATCCGGGATATCAGAAAACCTAACATTTCTCATTTTACCGGTAGCCAGGCTCACAAAATAAATTTTCCCTCCGGTACTGTTCAATACGATCGAAGGGGAATGGCTAACCGGATCGCGTCCCATGAAAATATCCTGACGGGGTGGTTTGGGAATATCCCCCGGTACCCGAACACGCTTATTGCCACGCCGGTCAAGGATATAAAGATTCATTGTATCGGAGAAAACAATATAGTCTTTTCCCCCTGTTACAAAATGATGCACGGGTCCGGTCACTATACTTTCACATTTCGGTATATTCCATCCCGGGATCAGGTTACCCTGTTTATCGTAGGCATATAATTTCTTATCCTCTCCGGCAATAAATATTCTGTAGTTCTTGTTTTTATCGTAATCGAACAGGGACATGGAGTTGGTAGCCGGACTTCTTAATGCCACCGGGAAACGTTCCACAAAATTTCCGTTACGATCGATCAGGTATAAATAATGCCGGGTATTGAACAGATACTGCAATTTGTTGTTCCTGTAATAATCTATCTGATACGCCTGACCCATGATTTTCTCACGGAGCGGCACTTTCCACAGGATCCTCCCTGAAGCATTGATCAGATAGATACGGTTTCTGGTATCCTGAATAAATATTTCCTTATGATGGTTCCGGTGATTAATAACAATCTGAGGTTTATACCGGATGACCGTGTCCAGCAAACTCTCCCACACAGTAACCGCTTTTTTTTCTGTTTTTTCCTTAAACCGGATATAAATATTATTATAAACCATATCATTTTGTGCAATGGCTTCATATCCGATATATTTTATTTTGATATTTTTTTGATGATAACGTTCAAAGGCCTTTTTCACTTTTTCTGATCCGTACCGGCTGACCAGTGAAACGGACTCCGGCAGTTTCAGAAAATAAAAAAGATTGGACCGCATAGACATGCCTTCCGTGAATTCCCTGAAATCCGGATCATGGGATAAAGTCTGTTGCAGGATATTAAACCTCAGGAAGGAAAATGCCGATTTAACAGAATTGCCCATCAGCATATAATTATCCAGAAACGTAACATAGGTATATGGATAATCACCGGTAAACCGTCCAAATACGATAGCGGGTAAGTGCTCAAAAGGCAACCGGTAAATAGTGAATCTGGTTTCGGGATCAAAAGTAACCGTCGAAGTATATTGTTTTAAAGAGCGACTCTTTCCATCTGCATATTTTTTGATCATTGCTTCCATTATCTGACGGGCTTTCGACTGGCTCTTTACCCTGGCTATTACAAATGTGTTATTGGCATCTGTTTCATTTTTTATATTCATATCCACCCGTGCCATCTGGGTGGTAACAAAAGATGAAAAAAAGCTCCCGGGATCTTTCCCACTAACTTTTTCAAAAGATCTTCCAACCTCAGCCCATTTTGTATCTCTTTTACCCTGGCGGTAAGCTGTGAGTCTTTTCTGATATTTGTCAAGATCTCCAAAAGAGAGAACAGTAGCTGAAACAGAGGAAGCCGGAATAACTTCCATAATATCAATGGGCGCCGGTTCGTTCTCTCCGGGCACCCCCAAAAGGTATCCCGTTGTATCATGAATGTTCGTAAATCCATTGAACAACAGGGACTTTTCCTTTATGGTCAAATCCAGTTCGCTCCAACCTCCCAAAGGATAAGCCTTTTCTGTTTTATGAACCATGGCATTGCTCAACCAGTGTACCAAAATCCCGGGCATATGATCGGCCCGGAGATAAATATTGGCTGTTTCGTTTTTCCCGGCAGTATTTCTGACCTTTCTGAATGACGGATCCCTGTCAATGGATTCCTGGGTTCCCATCTGGCGGAGCCCTTTTTCCAGTAAAATTCTTGAAGAACTAAACAGCAACAATCCTTTGTGCAGCGCAAAAAAATAACCGGAATGACCAGGAAGAAACCGAACCTTAAAAATTTTAATGTGATTATAATTTCGTATTACCGGCACCGTTCCTTTCTGAAGCTGTCCGGCCATATCATGCAGGTCTGAAACACGCAGCCGCCCGGGAACGCTTAGCACTCCCAATATAGCTACGGAGGATTTCCCAAAATTATGCAGGCTTAGTATCAGTTTATTTCCCCTGAAAAGGCCATTCAATTTACCATAAACGGCAAATAAGGAATCCAAAACATGCAGCTCACGGGAAGAATGTTTGATGTCCGGTATTTTGCACAGATCATCCCATACCAAACTACGACGGGTAAGATCATTTACCAGGGCAGGCAGATCCCTGGTCTCTATCAGCATCCAGGCATCCGTTGGCACTGCCACAACCGGATCATCGGCAGAAAAACCAACCCTGCGTGACCACCGTGTCAGAAAAAAGATAAAAGCAATAACGACCAATAGCAGTAAACCCAACCATATTCCGTATTTTTTTTCTGTCTCTGCCGCAGCCATGCCCTGTTATTTTTAAAAGCGTAAATTTGGTAAATTTTTTGCGTATCCCCAATTGCTTTACTACTTTCTATCCCTGTTATCAGGAAAAATAAACAGTAAGCGATGCCCAATGCAAAGAGAAGAACTCTCAAAATATTTTTTCAGGAAGTCCTGTTTATGCAATATTAACTGATCTTTTCAGGAACTGTCTATCCGTATTGAAAGGAAAC
>WFSC01000079.1 GCA_015486185.1 Bacteroidales bacterium
CCCTCCACCTGTTCTATCTCATTCGTGATCTGTTTTATCTTGTTCATATCCCGCCCTTCACTGAAGTTGGGGACGCATTCGATGATTTGTTGCGACATAATTAAAAGCTTATTATATAATGGATCATACTAATTTTATGACTTTTTTATTAGAAATTAGCTCACTTCGCTCGCGAAATTAATAGAAATTTATTCGCTACGCTCATGTAATTAGCTCACTTCGCTCGCGAAATTAAGTGGTCATTAGCTCGCTGACGCTCGCGAAATTAGCAACCTGTGGTTGCGAAATTAATTTGTTAACTACTGTCTTAATTATAATCTTCGGAATCTTCATGAACTTCATTACCGCCTGTTGCTTTTATGTAATTATTCAATTTTACTCCAATTATGTCAATATTTTTTATAAAAGAATTAAAATCATCATGATTTAACAAACTTCTGTTATACGCTTTCATTAACCACGTCCGCGTTTCATAAAGTGACCCTCTTGAATAATAGCTGAAATGTTTCTTTTCTCTGTAATGATATCTTCCAAACCCCTCGCTTAGATTAGCTGCCACTGAATCTATAGCTCTCACCAGTTGCTTGCCCACCGTATCTTTGGCAAAGGTATCCCATTTAATTACAATGGACCAGACCTTCTCTCCCATATCCATAGAAAGTCTGTAAATTTCAAGATCCTCTAGTTTCATAATCAACCAATTTTTAAAATTTTTCTACCTAATTTCCACTAAATTTCGTTGGCGAAACCCACTAATTTCCACCTAATTACTACTTAATTTCGCGAACGAAGTGAGCTAATTTCTATCTAATTTCTACTTAATTTCGCGACTGCAAGGAGCTAATTTCCACCTAATTACTACTTAATTTCAAAGACGCAACCAACTATTATCTACTTTATTATCTTTCCATTCAATATAATTCTCTCCACCAACTCACTCCCATAGGCATAAGGCAAAAACTCATATCCCGGTACAGGTTTGGTGATGATCAGATTGGCTTTTTTACCAACGGTTATACTGCCCAGCTCTTCTTCCAACCCCATGGCATAAGCACCGTTAAGAGTTGCAGCATGGATCACTTCTTCGGGCAGCATACGCTGACGGATCATTCCCAGCGACATCATAAGTTGCATATTTCCCGTGGGAGAAGAACCGGGATTAAAATCGGAGGCCAAAGCCAGAGGAAGGCCGGCATCAATGATCTTCCGGGCCGGCGCATCTTTCAGTCCCAGAAAGAAAGAGGCTCCCGGCAAAACCACCGGCATCGTCTCGGCGTGTTTCAACACCTCTATTTCTTCCTTTCCCAAAAACTCCAGATGGTCCACAGAGAGAGCATTATATTTTACTCCCACCTGTACCCCGCCGGAAAAGTCCAGTTCGTTGGCATGGATCTTGGGCCGCAGGCCGTATTTCATGCCTGCCATCAGGATACGGTCGGTTTGCCCGGGTGTAAAAAATCCCCGGTCGCAGAAGACATCAATGAAATCCGCTAATTCCTCTCCTGCCACCCGGGGGATCATCTCATTGATAATTAGATCCACATAAGCATCCCTGTTTTTTCTATATTCTTCAGGGAAAGCGTGAGCTCCCAGGAACGTAGCCCGGATGGTCAGGGGGGTGGTCTCCTTTAGTTTCCGGATCACCCGGAGCATTTTCAGTTCATCTTCCGTATTCAGCCCGTATCCGCTTTTTATTTCCACGGCTCCGGTACCCTGCGAAATGATCTCTTTTATCCTGACCAGGGACTGTTCATACAGCATTTCTTCCGGCGTTTTATGAAGCAGTTTTGCCGAGTTGAGGATCCCACCGCCGCGTCGGGCGATCTCCTCGTAGGAAAGGCCCATAACCTTATCACGATACTCTTTTTCTCTGCTGCCGGCATATACCAGATGGGTATGGGAATCGCAAAAGGCCGGCATAACAATTTTACCTGAAGCATCCAGTTCCTCTGCCAGCATAACACCAGGATCAGGGTTGTCCATCTCACCATATCCGGCGATCCGGTCTCCTTTTATCAGCAACCAGGCATTTTCCAGGAATGACAAACGGGACATATCCCTCCCGGAAACTTTTTTCTTACCTTCATAGCCGGTAACCAACAATTGTTTGATATGCTTAATAAGCAACATAAAAGAAATTTATTATCTGAAAAAACAAAGATACCCTGTCTCTCAATAAAAACAAACTTTTTGAAAACCCACGTTTTTTTTCAACATTTGTACTCCAACACAGGCAACCAATAAACCAAATATGATGCGAAAGATCACATTTTCTCTGACTTTTCTGCTGATAACCGGGATCTCGATTTTCGGCCAGACAGAAAAAAAATCCAATACAAATACAAAAGAAAAAGACTCACAGGAAAAAATAAAAACAGGATGGAACTTCGGTGCCTTACCGACCATTACCTTTGACTCGGACCTGGGATTCCAATACGGAGCGTTGGTAAACCTGTACAATTACGGTGATGGAAGCCGCTACCCCAAATATAACCATTCGCTATATTTTGAAGTATCACGTTTTACCAAAGGAAGCGGGATCAACCGGTTTTTCTATGACTCGGACCGGTTATTGCCCGGCATACGGACCACACTTGATCTGAGCTATATTACCGACCAGAAACAGAATTTTTTCGGCTTTAACGGATATGAAACGGTTTACAACCCTTCATGGGTTGATGATAAGGATACTGTAAACTACCGTTCCCGTGCTTTTTATGCTTACGGCCGAAAGATGCTCCGGATCAAAGTGGATCTTCAGCAAAAATTTGGCTCCGGCGATCTGGGCTGGGTAGCAGGTTTTGGAATTTATCATTTTAAAACAGGCCCCGTAGATATCGCCAGACTCAACAAGGGGAAATCCCCTGACAAACAATTGCCGGACATTGACGGGTTATATGATAAATATGTGGAATGGGGCATTATCAAACAGGATGAAAAAGACGGAGGCTGGGTCAATTATCTTAAGGGAGGCATTGTTTATGACAGCCGGGACAACGAGCCCAACCCCATGAAAGGATTATGGACAGAGGCAACCATACAGTTTGCTCCCTCATTTCTGGGCAACGGGGATTACGGTCATGCAGTCATAGCTGTTATTCACCGCCAGTACTTTACCCTGGTGAAGCACAAACTCTCCTTTGCTTACCGGGCAGCCTACCAGGGGACCATAGGGAATGCTCCGTTCTATGCCTACCCTTTGATGGCCACCTCTTTTATGAAAGGCGCCTATTCAGAAGGCCTGGGAGGATCCAAAACACTCAGAGGCATTCTCCGTGACCGGGTTGTAGGAAAAGGTGTTGTATATGGTAATGCTGAATTCCGCTGGAAATTTATCCATACCCGTTTGATTAACCAAAACTGGTATTTTGCCCTCAGCGCCTTCTACGATGGAGGAATGGTTATACAAAAAATACCTGTTGACATCAGCCATGTGATGCCGGGACCCGATGAAGAGTTGTCGGATTATTTCTCCGGGAAAAAGGAAAAATTGCATTCCAGCATCGGAGCCGGCCTGCATATCGCCATGAACCAAAATTTTATTGTCGCCTGTGATTACGGCATAGCCCTGAACAAACAAGACGGAACATCAGGCCTTTATATCGGACTGAATTTTTTGTTTTAGGGCAAAAATATAGTAGGGGCACAAAATTTTGTGCCCCTACATTTATTATAAAAATAGGGCACAAAATTTTGTGCCCTATTTTTAGGGGCACAAGATTTTGTGCCCTTACACCCTATATTTTTGCCCTAAAACAAAAAATTCAGTCCGATATAAAG
>WFSC01000080.1 GCA_015486185.1 Bacteroidales bacterium
CCATGAAGGGATCCATGCACTTTTCTTTTTTCTGGCCGGTGCAAGGAGACTAAAGGCAGGCATTGATCTGAGAAATTTCTTTTTTTATGTCACTGCTCATCGTTATCCCGTAGGCCGCAGGCATTTTACCCATATAGCCATGGCTCCTTTCGTTCTGATCAGTGTCCTGTTATGGGCTGCTGCCTGGTTTTCCTCCGGATATCTGTCCTGGAGTTTTTATCTGACCCTTTTTGCTCACTCAACTATGTGCGCAGGCGATTTTGCCATGCTCTCTTTTTACGCACAATATGGAGAACAGGAGATCATCACTTATGATGATGTGAAGGAGAAAACAGCCTATTTCTATCTCGAAGAAAACTAATTCCCACGATCCATTATCCCACGATGTAAGGATCCCTGTTTTGTTTCATAATTCCATTATTCCATTATCTTTACACCCGTTTTTAATCAAAACCAGACCACAAATGTCAATAGGAAAAGTTATCAAGAAGTTACCCCGTATTTTCTGGGTTTCCAATATGATGGAATTGTTCGAGCGCTGGGCCTGGTACGGTGTGTATAATGCACTGGCCCTTTATCTCACCATGTCGAAGGATACAGGTGCACTGGGCTTCACACAGGGAGAAAAAGGACTCATCATCGGCACGGGTTCCATGCTGCTCTATTTCCTGCCCCTGATCACAGGAGCCATTGCTGACAAGATCGGATATAAAAAAGTATTGATCCTGTCTTTTTCCATGTACATTGTGGGTTATTACATGATGGGGACTTTTACCACCTACGGTCTGTTGTTTTTTGCTTTTATCTTTCTCGCTACCGCAGGCGCTTTTTTCAAACCTATCATATCGGCTATGGTGGCAAAAACCACCGATGACGAGACCTCTTCCATCGGCTTTGGTATTTTTTACATGATGGTCAATATCGGAGGCTTTATCGGGCCGTTTATTGCAGGACTTGTTTATGGTATTAAGTGGGATTATGTTTTTTGGATTTCCATAGCTGTTATTGTCCTTAATTTTATTATCGTACTGTTCTTTTTCAGGGAGCCGGCAAGAGATGAAACGGAGGAAGACACTTCACTGGGTAAAAAAATATATGAAGCTTTCCGGAATATTGTCATTACCCTGGCCGATTGGAAATATGTTCTTTTCCTGACGATCATGGTACTTTTCTGGACAGCATTCAATCAATTGTTTTATTCTTTCCCTGTTTTTGTCAATGACTGGGTGGACCTGAACAAACTGGGGGCATCGGCAGGACTGGCTCCAGGAGAAATTACGGCTGTCGGACTAACCAGTCTGGATGCTTTTTTCATTATTTTCCTCCAATTGTTCATCTCCTCCATAGCTATGAAATTTAAACCGTTACATGCCATGATGACCGGGATACTGATTCTTTCGGGTGGTTTATTTTTCATGTTCTCTAACCAAAATGGATGGATCGTGGTGCTGGGCATACTCATTTTCTCCATTGGCGAGATGGCCAGTTCTCCAAAATTTACCGAATATATCGGACGCATCGCACCACTGGACAAGAAAGCCCTTTATATGGGCACCTCCTTCCTTCCCATCGGTGCTGCACATTTCCTGACCGGTATTCTCTCCGGTAATCTGTATGCCAATATCAGTTCGCGGTTTACCCTGCTCACCAAAGAAGTTTCCATCCGGAGTCTGGACATTCCAAAGGTGTCAAAGACCTTTACCCAGAATGATTATATCCGTATGGCTGCAGAAAAGATGCATATGACCCAGCCCGAGCTGACACAATATCTTTGGCATCAGTATCATCCGTCAAGAATATGGATACTATATTCAGGGCTGGCCGCCTCTGCTGCCGTATTTCTGTTTCTATATGACCGTTTCATACTGAAAGGTGCTGATGTAAGCAAAAACAGTATCAGGTAGTTTTGAAGAGAAGGGAGAAAAGATCTTTCAGAGCACAGGAAAAGACCAAGGCCGTCTTAAAGCATTTGCAAAGCAGATAATTCATTATCTTTACGGAAAAGCATTGCCGATGGTTATCTCCCAGATTGCTGCGATGGCCCGTAACCGTGTTATCGGCCGCAACAACAGACTGCCCTGGCATTTGCCGGATGAACTGGCTTATTTTTTCCGGGTTACCCGGGGACATCACATCATTATGGGCCGTAAAAATTTTGAGGCCAACGGAAAAGCGCTCCCGGGGCGTATCAATATTGTTGTTACGCACAACGAACATTACAAAGCTCCCGGTTGTGTGGTGGTTCATTCCATCCCCGAAGCACTGAAATATGCCGAAGAACAAGGAGAGCAGGAGGCATTCATTGTCGGCGGAGGGGTCATGTATGCCGAAACGCTTGATCTGGCTGACAGGATCTACCTGACCATCATAGATACAGTGGCTGAAGGAGACGTATATTTTCCGGAACTGGACCCGGAGGAATGGCAGACCGTTTCCGAAGAGTTTCACCCGGCAGATGAAAGGAATCCTTATAGTTATACTTTCTATATTTATAAACGAATACCTAATCTTTAAAATCATGAAAAAAATACGCCGGATCATTCTTCTTTTCCTGGTTGGTCTGATACTGTTGGTTACATTTTATGCCTGGCCCCGCCTTCCGATCATCACTGGTTTTGCCGCCAAGGGTATGTGCTCGGGGGTTTTTGTAGGCCACCGCACGCCGCAATCCATTTCTGCGCGTGAGCTCAGCTTTTTCCCTATAAGTCTGGCCCACACAACCGTGCATCCGGAAGACAGCTCGGTTACAGCCACCCTGTTGGGACTGGCCAAACGTAAAGCGATCTATCGTAGTGGCCTGGGTAGTGCGCTGATAGCTGATATGCCTGAAGAAAAGATCCGGTCACAGGCTTTTACCCTGCCACGACCTCCTTTTGATCCGGACACTGTGGACTGGCCTCTGGGTTCCGTGATGCCCGACACCCTGTTCCCCGGCTTACAATATGCCAGACTGGACAGTCTGCTTCATGCCGCCATTGATCCTTCCGGATCTGAACCGTTGAAAAAAACCCTGGCTGTTGCTGTGGTCTATAATAATGTTCTGGCAGGTGAAGCATACGCCCCCGGCATTGACAAAAACACCCCTCTCCTGGGCTGGTCAATGACCAAAAGTATTATTAATGCCCTGACCGGACTTAGGGTTGCCGGTAAAAAGTTAAAGATCAATGGACCGGCACCGGTTCCGGAATGGAGAAAAGACAAACGCCATAATATTACACTCAACAGTTTATTACATATGACCAGCGGACTGAAATGGGATGAAAACTATTTTGATATCTCCGATGCCACAAAGATGTTATACGTATTCGGGGACATGTATCAATATGCTGTCAGCCGGCCTTTTGCCTATCCACCCGATTCAGTATGGTACTATTCTTCCGGAACCACAAATATTCTTTCGGGGATCATACGTTATACCTTCCGAAGCGACCGGGATTACAAAACCTTTCCCTATACAAAATTATTTTACCGCACCGGCATGCTTCATGCAACCATAGAAGCCGATGCCTCCGGCACGTTTGTCGGCTCTTCCTACAGTTATGCCACGGCTCGTGACTGGGCCCGTTTTGGGATGTTGTATCTCAACCATGGGATTTTTTCAGGAGACACTATCCTCCGTCCGGAATGGATAGACTATACGCTCAGCCAGGCTCCTCATTCAGAAGGAGCTTACGGCGCCCAGTGGTGGCTGAACCATAACAACAAACTGCCGGATGCTCCGGATGACACTTACTTCTGCGACGGATTCCAGGGGCAGAGGGTTTTTGTCATCCCTTCAAAAAAACTGGTTGTGGTTCGTCTGGGCTGGTCGATGAAAGACTTTGATTTTAATACATTTCTGAAAGAGATCATCAGTACGTTACCGGCCCAATAACAAAAGTTATGGGTGAGCCAGGTGCAAATCGGCCACCCGTGCCCTGACTGCCTGCATAAATGCTTTGCTCGGATCTGTTTTCACGGTCCGGTAAGTACTGTCCCTTTCCAGCCAATAAGGCGTGTGCTCCATCCTGGTATATTCATAATGCCCGATAAGATATTTTATCGTAGGATATTTCTTTACCAGATAACGGACCAGTCTGGCATCGGCCTCTACCTGCTGTGGTGTCATATTATCCCTTCCGCCGGCACCTCCCACGTTCTCAACGCCTATACTGTAATAGTTCAGGCCAATCACATGCCTCGCCATCCAGGTTTCCGGCATCAGGCGATAAACCGTACCATCACGGTCAACCAGAAAGTGGGCGGAAACATTCAGATTACCGGCATTGGCCACGATCCCTCCGTATTGAATGGTTTCCGGCTTTAAAATATTAAAGGCCTC
>WFSC01000081.1 GCA_015486185.1 Bacteroidales bacterium
ACTACTTAATTTCGCGAGCGTCAGCGAGCTAATTACGCGACCGCAGGGAGCAAATTCGGCTGCAAAGCAACCTGATAACTAATTTTTAACTTTAAGCACTCTAAACTTCTCCTTTATTACACAGATCTTTTCCGAACAGCCTGGCTATGCCGATGACGATAAGACGGATAACCACCAGAATGGCATAAATAACCACCGAGAGCTCCACGATGGTCCACAGTTGAGTGTAGAGCTCTTTCCATTCCGTATGGTAGATGATAATCGCAAGGATGTTCAACAGGAAGGCAATAATAAAACTGATGCCGAAAAACTTCAGTTCTCTTTTCTTGGCTTTGGCTGTGATAACGGTATCTCTCATAGTCGTTTTTGTTAAATATTCTTCAGAACAAGTTCTTCGGGCATGGTAACGACCTTATTTGTGACCATAGATTCCCAGCCCAGGAGTGAAGCGATGGTGGCATAGTATCCCTGTGCCAGGAGATCCCTGTATTTCTCTCCTGTCTGGACGGCATGGACAAAACCTTCCAGTTCGAGGTGTGTGCCATCATCATTCAGCTTTTCATCCAGGATGGGCAGCCCCTTGTCTTCTACCGGTTTATCAGGGATCCAACTGGCTCCGCCCAGCGGGAGGTCATCAAAGATGCCGTGTTCAATATTGTTGATGAGTTGCAGTATCCCCGGGGCCGATGGAGGCGTTTCCGACCACATGCGACCTGCTTCCAGTTCCATCGTACCTTTGGGACCCATGATCTGTTCCTCGAGGCCATAGTGTTTGTTGCTGGCCATGGAATCGTAGATCACCTGGGTACCGTCGGGGTAGGCATACACCAGGTTGACATTGTCATATACTTCCCGGCCGTCCTTCCAGTAGTTGATACTTCCGGCGCCCATGATCTCAGTAGGATAACTGCCCAGGATATAATTGGCTACCTGCAACTGGTGGGAGGCCAGTTCGGTCATCAGACCGCGGGAATAGGCCCGGTACAGACGCCAGTTGATGAAATGTTCCATGTCAGGATACATCTGCGGGTCAGCAAAATCTGCCACATTACCGGGAGGTACCGGCCGGCGCCAGTTACTGTTACGGTGCCAGTATGCACGGATCTGGGTTATATTTCCGAGTTGTCCGGCTTTTATTAATTCAAAAGCCCTGAGGTATTTTGGGTTGAACATCCGCTGGTGGCCAATCTGCAGCAGGTTACCGGTCTGCAGGGCTGTCTGCACCATCTTCAGGGCATCTTCCGGCACTTTAGCCATGGATTTTTCACAGAAAACCTGTTTTCCGGCAAGCAGGGCATCTATAGTGATAGTCGCATGCGTATGTAATGGTGTTGCAATGAGAACAGCATCCAGATCTTTTACCTGATCCAGCATCTTCCGGTAGTCGGTGAAGCCTTTTGCTTTGTTCTCCGTCATACGTTTGGCACGTTCAAGATGCGGGGGGTAGATGTCGCAAACGGCCACGATGTCTGCCTGCGGGATGGTCAGCAGATGAAGAAGATGTAAATGGCCCCGTGAACCGATCCCGATTATGCCGATACGTACCTTTTTATCGGATTCACCACCGGTACCGGCAGCATATCCCCGTAACCACGATAACTGGGTGGCTAACAGGGTGGACCCTGCCATTATCGCGGTCTTTTTCAAAAAATCACGCCTCGTTTCCTGTTTTTCCATGGTTTATTTTCAGCTAATGTGTGAGACAAATGTACGAATATTTGCCTTTTGTTTTTTATAAATTATCTCAATCGCCTGTAAGATATTACCGTATTTTTCTGTCAGGAAGTTTCGTTCCTCCCCGTTTGCGACCAAAAAGGCCGTGGAGAGCACCTCGGCTTCCATAGGATCTGCCGTCGTGACTGATACCGTTCTCCAGCCCTGTACAGGCAGTCCCGTGCGGGGATGAAAGACCGGAAGGTAATGGTTGGGTCCGGCTGGCTGGCGTTGCAGGGAGGCGCCCGAAGAGGAGAGAGCGGCATCGCGTAAAGGGAAAACGTGCACATTGAGGTGGGGTTGGAAAATATTGGTGATGCCGGCAGGCCAGTGGGGACCGTGGGGATGACGGCCCAGTCCCAGGATGCTGCTGCCGCCGAAGCTGAGCAGCGCGTCAGTGATCCCCGCCTCGCGCAGGATCTTCCCTGCTTCACGCAGAGCCAGTCCCTTACCGAAAGCGCCGGGGTCAATGCCGGTTTCCGGCGTCTCAAAACGGACGGTGAAGTGCTGCGGGTCAAGATGTACCTTCTTCCATCCGCTATGTGCGGCACGTTCCTCAGCTTCCTCCGGATCACCTGTCCATTGTGTATCTTTCCAGAAGGTCTGTACCGTCAGGATGGCGGGGTCGAAAAGACCGCCGGTATCGTGGTAATGACAGTCACATTCCTGTAATGCGGAAAAGACTTTTTGATCTATTTCAACGGGATGCAGGGCTCCCTCCCGGTTAAGGCGGGAGATATCGCTCTCTGCCTCAAAACGGCTCAGACGGTGCTGCCACCAGAGTACCTCCTGCTCGATATTTTGTGCCAGATGCTCCAGTTTTTTACTCCCTGCCTCCGGGATCACCATCTCGAAACGGGTGCCCATGCCATAAAAACTCCGGTAAAAGAGCTCGCTCATTTTGGAAACTCTTTGGCCTGCAGCCGGGCCAGGTCCGGTTTTTTCTTTGCCAGTTTCAGTGATTCCTGGTACAGCTTGTTGGGATCGGGTAGAGCCGGGCGGTTTTCCCCGGTCAGGAAAACAGGGATCTTGTATTCCGGACAGTTGACAGTTACCGTTTTCCCTCCGGTGTATTCTTTACCTGTCCAGTAATCGGTCCAGCGGCCTTCGGGCAGGTACATATCAAATGATCTTTGATCATTCTTCCAAATGATTCCCACCAGAATATTATCTCCGAACATGTATTCATCCCAGCGTCCGGACACATTCTTATCCCCGGGATAAACCAGCACGAGGGGACGTACCACAGGAATGCCTTCTTTCGAAGCTTTTTGGGCCATATTATGGGTATAGTTTTTCAGGGTGTCATGGATGATACTGTAGGTGCGGTAGATGGCAATAAGCGTAGTATCATAGGAGGGGGCATATGGCATATCCCAGGGAGCCCGGTCGTCGAGGGGTCCAACCTCCATGATAGGAATAAAGGCTCCGAAGGCCAGCCAGCGGGCCACATTGATGTGTGAGAGAGGATGCTTCCAGTATCCGCCGATATCGGAGCCCCACAGTGGGAAATTCAAGAAACTGCATCGTTGGACGGCGATAAGGGCGGTGCGGAGACCATACTGCCCGGCGGAGATATCCCCGCCCCAGAAGACCCCGTACTGCTGACTGCCGGTATAACCTGCACGCGGCATGGGGAGAAAATCGTTTTTGCGCATCTCCTGCAACGCATCATGGGCTGCTTTGAGGTACAGCCGGGGATAGTCATTCCTTATATTATGTATTTTTTGACCGTCCGCCAGTGTACAGGTGTCTATATCCCTTATCATTTCTTCCGAACGGTCCATTTTAAATCCGGCTATGCCCATGCTTATCAGCCGGTCTTTTAGCACTTCCTTCCACCATTGTGAGGCGGCCGGATTGTAGAAATCTATAAGCCAGGGATTGGGAAAGAAGGTTCTGCCGGTTGAATCATGCCTGCCGGGCATCAGGTATCCTTTCATGCCGGCTTCCGCCAGCAGACTGTCGCAAACCCATGGTGCGATCCATACCATAAAGTGCATGCCTTTATTATTGATCCAGTTTATCATTTCCCGGGCATGTGGAAAACGTACAGGATCCCATCGCAGGTTACCATAACCCCGGCTGCCGCTGGCCCAGGGACGGTCAACCCAATAGGTGCCAATGGGAATATGGTAGGCCCGGGCCATCAGGATGTCTTCTGTCAGTTGTGAATTATAAGGCGACCGGACGGGTGTGCCGTCATAGTATTTCTTAAGGTTCACATGATCATCCCGCCAGCGCAAAGGACGGAAAGCCCAGACAGGGGGTATGAAAGAAGGTCCTGTCAGTTGGGGCAAATGGCTGATCACCTCCATCATGGTTGGCCCCGGAAGGAAAGAGACCGTCAGCTTTGTGTCATCAAACAGGATGTTCACCAGGCCTGTATCCGTTGCAGCCATATCGTAGGTGCCCGGCCGTGTACCCTGTACAAAAAGGCCATAACCCTCCGAAGAGACGTAAAAAGGTTCGTAGATGCCCAGCGTGGGGGTAACCATCATGGTAACTTTCTGTCCCCGCAGATCCAGACCGGCAGGGGTGTCAGGTTGCCAGCTCAGGTTCTGGTGGCCATTGACGGTGCGCTCCATCAGACCGTAAAAATGCTCACCGGGCCGGGCTGTAAGTGTCATGCCCGTTTTCATGATACCGGCAGAAGGGGTGACCGTCAGGGCTACCTGCAGGATACTCTTATCGCTTGTGTTAATGATAACTTTTGCCTCACGCCCGTCGGTGGTAGCATACGTTGAAGTGAATATCCGGTCTTCCCTGCTGGTTTTCTTTTGTGAAGTAAGGTGCTGTGCCCCTTTATCCGTGACATAATAAAAACCGGAAGCATTGCCCTGGCCTCTGATAGTAATTTTTTTGTTTCCGGCTTTTTGAACAAGCGACAGGGTATAGGGTGATTTGCCGGAATATATCTTCCAGATGTCGGAGCCGGTCTTTATCTCCTGATGACAGGATAACAGAAGAAAAGAAGCCAGGAACAGACCTCCTGATAAAACGGAAATACGAAGTACAAGATATTTCATAATAATGGTTTTTTATAAATGATTATTTTTCGGATTGATCGCCTTCAGGTCCGGACAAGGCTTCCCTGATCAGGGAGGAAGGCAGGTTCTTCTTGGATTTAACTCCCAGATCCTTTAACATCTCGGCCTGACGGATCAGGTTACCCCGGCCGTCTTTCAATTGTGACATGGCCGTATCATAACTCTTTCGGGTTTTTTCAATATGTTCTCCTACATTTGCCAGGCTCTCTACAAATCCGACAAATTTATCATACAGGGCGGCTCCCCGTTCGGCTATCTCCGTGGCGTTCCGGTTCTGGTACTCCCTCTTCCAGAGATCGACGATCAGTTTCAGAGCCGCGATCAGGTTGGTGGGACTGATCAGGATGATCCTTTTTTTATAGGCATAATCCCACAGCCCCGGATCGTTTTGCAGAGCCAGAAAATAGGCGGGCTCATTGGGCACGAACATCATGACAAAATCCAGGGTGGCCACAAAATCCTGGTAACTTTTTCCGCTCAGCTCATCAATGTGTTTTTTTACCGAGATCAGATGTTCTTTTACGGCTGCTTTCTGTTCTTCCGGATCATCCGTATTGGTATATCTGGCATAGGCGGTGAGGGACACCTTGGAGTCGATGATTACCTTCCGGTCGTCGGGATAGCGGATGATCACATCCGGCTGCAGCCTCTTGCCTTCGGCATTTTTGATATAGTTTCCGTCTTCATCTTTCAGAAATTCCTGCACGAAGTATTCACGGTCTCTGACCAGGCCTGATTGTTCCAGGATGTTTTCCAGGATCATCTCCCCCCAGTCACCCTGGGTCTTGGAGCTTCCTTTCAGGGCTTTGGCCAGGTTGTTGGCCTCCTCGCTGATCTGCTTGTTGAGCTCCACCAGGTCCTTTATTTTTTCTCCCAGTGAAAACCGCTCCTTGGATTCCTTGTCATACACTTCCTCCACTTTCTTTTTGAAATGCTCTATGTTATCTCCGAGTGGTTTTAGAATAGTTTCCAGATTTTCTTTGTTTTGTTTTGTGAATTTTTGTGTTTTCTCTTCAAGGATCTTGTTGGCGATATTTTCGAACTCGAGGTTGAACTTTTTTGCCATTTCTTCTATTTCCTTTTTCTGGGTTTCCAGTTTTTCGGCCAGGGCTCTGTTATTAGCTGACAACCTGGCTACTTCACGATTGGACCCGTTGAACTCTTCCGTTTTCTCCCGTAGTTCTTTTTTTAGTTGTACAATATCCTTATTGGCATTATCCAGTAACTCTTTGGCAGTGTCTATACGGGCCTGGAAAGTGGCTCTCTCCGGGGCAAATTTTGCCCTTAGGATCAGGGATGCAAGAAGCCAGCCAACCAATCCTCCAATTAATAAACCGAGAAGGATATAAATAGTTTCCATAAAAACAGATTTTTTACTCCGGATAACGGAAGGTAAAATTAATAATTATTCCGGAAATTGATTAGAATTATTGGCACAACCGTATCCTGGCCCCGACTTTTGAGCACGACGGGTTTATTACTTTGGGATCATGTTGGACAGACCCCTCGGACTATCTGTCATACGAGATCCCATTTCCTGAAAATTTAAAAACCCATCTCAGCATTCCAAAGAAAAACTTTCAGTCCGTGTTCTTCTGCCTCCCGGTCAAGTTGTTGCAGCTTGTCAAGCAAGGGTTTTACTTTTTCTTCTTCGAGTATGCACAGGTGCACGTTATTTAGTGCAGGCCAGGTATGAGTGCCCATGTGGGGTTCACCCTTTTTTGAACCCCGGCCATGAACCTCTGTCCATTGGGTAAACCCCCGGATGTATAAGGAATCAATGATCTCGGTGACTCTTTCTGTCAATGCCTGATTATAGGATATGAATACAGCTTTCATATTATTATGAGTTATAGGAGTTTTCATTTGTTTTTTTAAGTAAAGACCTCTGAGCTCTTTTTACACGTGCAGCTCCAAAAATACTATAAATGGTCGGTATTAAAACCAGGGTGATAAGTGTGGAAAAGAGTAGTCCTCCGATAATGGCAATGGCCATAGGGCGCCAGGTAGAAGATCCTTCACCGGTTGAAATAGCCAGAGGGACCATAGCAAGGAGTGTGGTTAAGGCTGTCATCAAAACCGGCCTTAAGCGAGATTTGCCCCCCTGTACAACGGCCTGTTTGACAGCCAGGCCCCTGTCCCGCAACAGATTGGTAAAATCGACCAGTACAATACCGTTTTTAACCACGATGCCGATAAGCATGACCGCCCCGATCATGGATATTACATTTAATGTAGTGTGTGTCAGATATAATGCCAGAAAAACTCCGGTAAAAGCAAACGGAATGGAAAACATGATTATGAACGGTTCGGTCAGCGACTCAAACTGGGCAGCCATAACGACATAAACCAGGATGAAAGCAACCAACATGAGGAGTCCCAATTTCCTGAAACTGTCCTGCATGTCCTGGGCATTTCCACCAATTTCCACCGTGACACCCTCCGGCATATTTATGCCTGCAATCTTCTTACGTATTTGTGAGGTGACAGTTCCGAGATCGGATCCGGAAATGAGAGAGGATACCGTAACAACCCTTTCCTTATTTTCCCGGTCAATATTAGGTTGGGTATAAAATTGTTTTATCTCCCCGATTTCTTTCAGCTTTATCATTTTACCCAGGGGGGTTTGAATCGTTATGTCTTCAATATCCTGTGTTGACTTTCTGAATTTCTCCGCATAACGCACGATCACATCATATTCTTTTCCGTTTTCCTTATACTTTGTAGCTGTCAGTCCGTTTACCCTGTTTCTTAATGCCGTCGCAACCATGACGGTATTCAATCCGAAATAGGTCATTTTATCCTGATCCAGGACAAACTGCATCTCCGGACGTTCCCGGTCACGACTGATAAGCACATCGCGGGTACCATGGATCTTTTTCAGGGCTTTTGCAATCTGATCAGCTACCACGTCGGTTTTATCGAAATCATGACCGAAAACTTTTACCTCGAGATTATTTCCGCCGCCCATTCCCATAATTTTGGACGATCTGGTGTTTCCCGGGTCAACATTAAACTTTTCAATCTCGGGAAACTTTTGCAGATCTTTACGCATTAAATCCGATATCTGAAAGATATTTCTTGTGCGGTCTTTAAGGGGAACCAGTTTGAATGTAAAATTGATAATATAATTTCCGGACTCGGTAAAAATGGCCAACAGACTGTTTTCGTCTCCCGCGCCGGTACTGGTTGAGGTAATTTCTATCTCAGGATAATTTTTCCGGAAAACAGTCTCGATCTGTCTGGCCAGTTTGGTACTTTGTTCCATGTTAACTCCTTGTGCCAATCTGACAACAGCTCCGATCTGGCTGTTGTCAGACGCAGGCATAAACTCAGTACCGACCCTTCCAACCAGATAAATAGATGCGAGAAAAACAGCCAGTGAACCAAGGATCACGGTCCATTTATGCCTCACTGCCCAGATAAGTGTTTTTTCATATACGGAGTCAAGCCAGTCCAGCATTTCCCTGGAAAGATGAAAAAGTTTTCCGCTCAGTTTTTTTCTGTCCGGAATTTTATTGCTTAGTAACCTGGCAGAAAGCATAGGTGTGAGTGACAGGGCTACGATCACAGAGGTAGCGATGGTGATCGTGACAATCCATCCCAGCGGCCGGAATAAAATACCGGTCACGCCTCCTACCATGGTCAGAGGAAGGAAGACCGCGATAACCGTAAGTGTAGATGCCATAACGGCATTGCTTACCTCGTTGGTGCCGTAAATGGCTGCTTCGCGTGGATAGCTGCCCCTTTCGATATGTTTTGTCGCATTTTCCAGTACCACAATCGAATCATCTACCACCATACCGATCGCTATGGCTATAGAAGATAATGTTATAATATTAATAGTGTCTCCCGTAAGCAACATATAAATAAATCCTACGATCAGAGAAACAGGAATAGAGAGAGTCACAATAAGTGTCGCCCGCCAGCGTCCCAGGAAAAACCATACCACTATTACTACAAATAATAATGCATATAAAACGGTTTCCGTAAGATTATTTATGGAGGCCAGCGTATATTCGGAAGTATCAAAAATGGTTTCTATTTTTACGTCAGGGGGTAAGTTCCTGATTAAATCCGGGAGTTTCTTCTTTATCTCTTTTGCTACGGTAACCGTATTGGCGTCGGATTGTTTTTGTATCATCAGCCTCACTCCTTTACGGCCATTGATCCTTTCGTCCTGATCCACTTTCTTCAGGCTGTCGGTGACGGTTGCCACATCTCCTAACCGGACGGTTTTCCCATTTATATTGCTGATGATAAGATTTTTTATCTGATCACTGTTTTTAAATTCTCCCTGGACTCGCAGAGCAAGATTGGACTTGCCCATTTCCATATTTCCGGAAGGAAGATTGAAATTGTTGGCTGCCAGGATCTTTCCTAATTGTTCTACAGAAAGATGATAAGCATCCAGCTTTCGGGGATCTACATCCACCATAACAGCACGAATAGGCGTTCCGATAATAAACACACTACCCACACCATCCAGTCTGTTAATAGGGTTTACCAGATTATCATCCAGAATATCCTTAAGGGCCGCATAACTCTGATCCGCTGTGGCGGAAAGCATTAAAACAGGCATCATGCTGGTGCTAAACTTAAAAATAGTGGGTTTCTCAACCCCGTCGGGCAACGATCGTTCTGCCATCCCGACGGCATCCCTGACCTCATTGGTCGCCTCATCCAGGTTGGTTCCCCATTTATATTCCAGTGTGATGACAGAGACATTGTCCTTTGACGTGGAAGTCATCTTTTTTAAATTGGATAAAGAACTGAGACGGTCTTCCAGTACCCGGGTCACATTTTCTTCAATGTCTGCCGCATTGGCTCCCTGATAGAAAGTAAATACAGTGATGTATGGCGGTTCCATCTTGGGGAAAAAATCCACCGGCAATTGAAAATAGGCATATAACCCAAAGATAAATATACCGATAAAGACCATGAGGGTAGTTACCGGTTTTCTTACTGCACTGCTATATAAACTCATTATTTCCCGGTTTTATTTAATTC
>WFSC01000082.1 GCA_015486185.1 Bacteroidales bacterium
AGCAGAGATCAATCCGGAAGATGCTGCGAAAAGAGGCATCCGGGAAGGGGATACGATCCGTATCTATAATGACCGGGGTGAGCTCAGGGTAAAATGCCGGTATAATTACGGACAAATACCTGGCTGTGTGGTCATACCCAACGGATACTGGATCAGCGAAGGAGGAGGGGTAAATTTTCTGAGTGCTCCACGCGAGACGGATATGGGTCATGGTACGGCTTTTCACGACAATCTGGTAGAAATAGAACATATTTCATGATCAGGGGATTTATATATGACCGGGAAGCCTGTGTAGGCTGTGAAGCCTGTGTGGTAGCCTGTTCGATAGCCAACCGTGGAGAGGCTGCCGTGCCATGGCGTCATGTGTTCACTTTCAATCCCAAACGGTTACCGGACCTGCCGGTGTTTTTCTATTCCCTGGCCTGCAATCATTGTATCGACGCACCTTGTATTCCGGCTTGTCCGGCTACTGCCTATTCAAGAGATCCGGTAACCGGTGCGGTATTGTTGAACGCTGACGAGTGTATCGGATGCAGGTACTGTATCTGGGCCTGTCCCTACGATGCCCCGCAGTTCAACGACAGGTCAGGAACCATGGAAAAATGTACATTCTGTACCGAAAGGTTGAAAGCAGGGGAGGAGCCTGCCTGTGTGGCCGGTTGCCCTGTAGATGCCCTCACTTTTGGAACAATTGAACCGGAAAAGTCAATCCGGGCATCAGGATTTCCCGAAAGTCCAACCAGACCGGTACTGAAAATATCGGGCCGTGAGCCTCCCCCCATACCGGATACCTCTTACCGCTTTTCGCTGAATGAAAAAGAACATGCAAATATAAACAGACCGGCAACAGGTAAAATAAGTCTGAGAAAGGAGTGGAGTTTACTTTTATTCACGCTGCTGGTGCCTCTGATGACAGGCATGCTGGCACGTTATATCCTGCACCCGGCTCCTCTTTCCGCCCTGCTTTTTACAGGTACCGGACTTCTCGCGATATTGTTCAGCCTGTTGCATCTGGGCCGGCCTCTCAGAGCATGGAAAGCTCTCCGGCATGTGGGTTCGTCCTGGCTGAGCAGGGAGATAGCCGGTTTCTCTGTCTCTTTTGCTTTGTCGCTTTTATACGTTCTTTTGCCAAATAAACCTGCCCCCGGTATTGCACTGTTGGTATTGTGGCTGGTAACCCTGTGGACCGTCGATCAGGTTTATCGTTTTGCCACGCGAAAATGGTTGTTCCTGCTTCACAGCAGCAGTGTGCTGCTTACGGGACTGCTTTGGATCAGCATTGCCTGGATGCAGGGATATGCCATCCTGTTTGTGCTACTCATCAAAACCGTGCTTTACCTGACACGTAAGATGGCCCTGTATCGTTACGAAAGGGTGAAATATATTCCGCTGTTGGTAATTCGTTTGATGACGCTTGCTTCGGCCGGATTTTATCTGTTGACAGGTCCGGCCTATATTCCTCTGCTGGTTGCCATCCTCTTCATTGGGGAAATAGCCGACAGAATGGAGTTTTACCTGGAGCAGGAAATCAGTGGAATATCTGCCTCTTTTTCAGCTTGGTTCAAAAACTGAAAACAGGGGAAAGGATCATTTTATTTTAAGGGATCAAACTGATAAAGAATATGATTAGAGTATCCGGAAGTTTGATAACCAGCTCCCACATATCCTTTACCCTCCCATGAAAAGGAAAAACAATAGGCTAATCCAACAGGGGAAAATTGTTTTTTTGTCCATTGATCAGCGACCGGATCATATTCCCAAAGATCAGACAAGTAATCATCATAACCATTCATTCCAAAACCTGCGTAACCTTTTCCATTAGCAGAAAATGCGGTCATGTGATACCTGTAATCCAGATCGCAGGATTTTTTTTCCAACCATGAATCATTATCCGGATCATAGGTCCAAAGTTGGCCATCATTAAAAATCACATAACCGGTATTATTGATCACAAATGATTCAGGTTCGAAATATTTCGGAGTAGTACCCGGCAGGTCTTTTTTCCGGATCCATTGACGATTTTGTGCATTATATTCATAAAATGAAACAGAATCGTTTCCAGGTACCACATAGGCCCTGTCTCCAATTACGAAGGAAATTACACCGGAGGGGAAATAAGGATTACCATTAAGTTTTTCCCATTGATTCTGTTTAAGGTAATAAGCATAGAAATCTCCTCCGTTGCAAATATAGATCGTATCCCCTAAAGCAAAAGAAGCAGCATTAAATGCTTTATTACCAGGATAGAGTGTTAGTTCTTTTTGTGTATTATTTGTTAGATCCAGCTCGTAAAGTGTTCGATCATAAGGTCCAATGCCAAAATACACTTTGGTCCCGATCTTGCTACATATATAATTGAGAGGATAAGATACATTTAGTGTTAGTATTTTTTTCCAGGGTTCAATCATGTTCAGTTTTCCGGGCAGATCGACCTTCTGAATACCTAACTGGACACTTAATGCAGAAGGTCCTTCGGCATATAGTTTATTGGGGATAACAAATTGAAGTTCCGTATGGTTAAAATAGACAGGTTTTCTTGCATAAGAATCAGATGAAAAGAAAATCTTATTGGTATTTTTTCCTGTTTCCGGATTACTGCAGAAATTTTTTCCGTTTATCGTAACGGTTGTGCCTCTGTAAACATTAATAGGGGAGACATCTGTGATCTCTAACTTTTTAAGATGGAAATCTTTACTTTCACTTGCCTGTCCGTTTGTCAGAACGCTAACAGAGGAGTTTAAATCCGAATTTTCCGGAATTATGACCTTGACATATTCCGGGGAGCTAAAGAAAGTATTTATGGCAGTATCTCCGAAACGGACCTGGTTATAATTGGCAACCGGATTAAAGTTTTCTCCGTTGATCACAAGCACCTCACCAACGATACCGGAATCCGGGGAAAATTCTGAAATGACTGGTTGGGGTATGATCAACTGACCAGACCATCGGGTACTGAATCCACCGGTTTGTAATTCAAGGTCCGTTTTTCCGTTTGCAAGATGGATACCAGGTGGCACAGTGACGGTAATTGAATCCTGAGAGGCAAAAAGAACAGTGGACAATATGTTTCCGATATACACTTTATTCAATGTTTTGACAGGATTGAAATAGCTGCCTTTCAAAGTTACAGGATCATTGAAAAATATTGTATCAGGAAAAACTGATTTAATGACCGGAGGCAACATTTCATAAGCCGAATCAAAAACAAAAATATGTGAACCTACCGAAAGCAGGATTTCCGGATAATGTTTTTGCACTTCGTCAGGAATGCCTGTCTGAATAAGTGTATCAGAAACATAAAAGGGCTCTGCTGGAATTTCATCTATACGAATAGTTATATTACCGGTTTGAAAATTTTTCCCATGAAAACTCAGTGTATCCCTGAATGTCCCTTTCACTGGTGACAGGGAAGGGTTATAATTAGTAAATGCCTGTTTCTTTATAGCAGATAAACTATCAAAAATCAAAACCCTGAGGTCCAGTGATCCATTCGAAAGACCGGAAGGAACAATGGCTTTGATTTCTGATGTGGAGGAAGAAATAATATCTAAAGGGTGATCATCTATCAGTACATGATTATAAATAGTGTGAGGATGAAAATATTTTCCGGTTATTAAAATAGTATCATTAAAAAATCCATTGTCAGGTGTGATCTTTTCTATCACAGGAAGAAAAAGAGAAAAATTATCTTTATACCGGGCTTTCTTATTGAAAACATTTATGTCAATGCCGGCATGTTTTGTCTGGAGAAGCAAAGGAACTTTTACTTTCAGTGACGTATCACTTGCTGTAAGAACAGAAGCTGTAAGTGTGTCGAAGTAAACCCTGTTGTCCGGTTTCAATAAGCTGAAATTGGTTCCTTTTATCTCAATCGTATCATTCCATGTTCCTATTGTGGGATATATACCTGAAATAAAAGGTCCGTTACTTCCTGCACCCAGAAAGGAAACTGCCTGACCATAAACCGTGTATTTTTTACTTTTTACATAGGTGCATACATAGTATTCTGAGGAGGCATTCATAGCTGTCTGAACCCATGCATCAAAAGGACCCGGAGCATCGATGGGTCCCAGCGAAATGGCAGCACCATGTAACAGGTCTGTTTTCAAGGGATTATCATTGAATACAAACCCATGATCTGTGACGGGATCACTGCCCAGCGTCAGGATCCTTCCATGAAAATGAACTCCGTCAGTGCTGATATCCGTTACTTCTTCCGTCAAAGTCCTGGGGAAAACACGTATGGCCCTTTTTTCTTTCTCACAGGTTGCTACCAATAATAATACTCCTGTAAGCACAGAGTAAAATATAGTTCTTGAAAACTTCGGAAACATTACGATTATTATTTAGATTTTAAAACCAGATGCCCGTGAGAATAGTGATTGTACTGAAATTGCCTCTGACCTGTGTTTCTCCCCAGTAAACAGGGTTCGTTACAAAAGAATAACCGTAGGAGATATTGAAAAACAGAGGGAATTTTTTTAAAACTTTGGTCGTTGTCATACCTGCCTCTGCAAAGGGACATAAATAAAATCCTCCAAAAGGAATAATGGAATATTGCCTGGTGTTGATCACATTATCCCGTTCGGTCTCTTCAACAATATCCGAAGAACGATGGAGCAGGATGTTGGATGATAAACCCAATGAAAATACCGGTCTGTATTTTCCGACCGGATAAGTATAAGAGAATAAGGTTGATATCTTGGCAGCCGAAAAGCCAATGGTTGTTTCGTAATATGTGGTTGAGGTCTTCAGTTGGTTTTGTGTTGTATAGTTGGCATAAAAAGAAGTTTTATATAAAGATCCTCTTATATTAAAAGATAATTTATCATTGACACGGGGAAGGGAAAAACTCATACTTATACCTGGGGAAAAAGAATAGCCACTGGTAAAATCCATTTTGGAAAAAAATTGTACGCCGCCCTCCTTTACCTGTAAAAGAAGCAGTTGGAATCCCCCATAGGGAGCAACCCGGAAACGGATCCGGGGAAGTTGTTTTTTATAAACGATGCATTTCTCTCCCTCACACACCTCATTATGGTAATCAACCGCTATTTTGATGAATGATTTATCATTGAATTCGGCTTTATTAATTTCAGGATAAATGGAAGGACAATCCTTAAAGACCATTTTCATGATCCCGATATATTTTTTCGATTCCTGTATATATGAACCGTTCTGTGTCTGAAGGATTTTTGTGTCATTGGTCAGTTCATAAAGTTTTCCGTCCTCTTTTTCAATAAAATAATGATCCATGTTCACATCCCGGTAGTAATAAAGCTTCACAATCCCGTCCACGAGATATTCCACAAAAACGGCTTTCTTTCCATCCTTTACGGGAATCATTTTTGATATATAGAATTTGCTTCCGGAGAACCGATATCCTTTTATATCAAACGGAAAAAAGATCTCAAGTGAAGCATCGGGGCCCTTTTTGAATGCACATTCTTTTGAGTTTCTGATATCTCCCCGGTAATCAATCAACCCATGTATTGTGTCATATTCATTTGTAATAATATAACCTGGCCTGAAGTCTTTTTGTGCCTGAAGGGGAAAACTGACCAGAAAGAGTAAGCATAGCAGGCCGAAAGCCTGTTTTGCGGTTTTACGCTGATTCATTGGTTAGGTCTTAGAATTGTTATTATAAAAATGCCGGGTGTAAAAAACAATGATTTTGTTTGAGTGAGCTACAAAGTAATATTATAAAGGCAATAACAAATATAATAAAATATTTAAAAGCATAATAATACTTACTATTCTTTTTTTATTTTAGTCGATCAGTAATATTCAGGTATTTGTTAAAGGATACTATTTCGCTTTTTTATAAGTTTATATCACATGGAATGGGTTGAACAGGCAATCATCAATTTTGCCAACTGGATATGGGATATTCCATTATTGGTACTTTTACTGGGTGGAGGCTTGTTCTTTTTGATTTATTCGGGGTTCATTCCTTTCCGGCATATAGGACATGCGATCAATGTGTTGCGTGGCCGGTATGACAACCCGGACGATCCGGGGCAGATCAATCATTTTCAGGCCCTCTCCACAGCACTGGCAGCAACGGTAGGTATGGGTAATATCAGCGGGGTGGCTATTGCCATCGCGCTGGGAGGGCCGGGGGCTATTTTCTGGATGTGGGTGACTGCCGTGGTGGGCATGGCCACAAAATTCTTCACGGCCACACTGGCGGTCATGTACCGGGGACGCGACAGGGCAGGAGAATTGCAGGGAGGTCCCATGTATTTTATTACCGAAGGATTAGGCAAAAAATGGATGCCTCTGGCGGTTTTTTTCAGTCTGGCCGGCCTCTTTGGCAGCCTCCCTATGTTTCAGGCCAATCAACTCACAGCTATACTGCATGATGTGTTACTTACCCCGGCAGGAGTTCACGCCGGATTTATGTCCCATTTTATTACAGGACTGGTTCTCACCGGCCTGGTAGGCATTGTTATCTTCGGTGGCATTCAGCGTATCGGAAAGGTTGCATCCCGCCTGGTACCATTTATGGTGGTCCTGTATTTTCTGGCTGTTGTCATCATCCTGATCGTTCATCATCAGCGGGTCCCGGAATATCTCAGCCTGATCTTTATCAATGCTTTCAATGCCGGAAACTATCATGGCAGCGCCATGCTGGGCGGGGCGCTGGGAGGCCTGATCATCCTCGGAGCCAGGCGGGCAGCTTTTTCCAATGAAGCCGGTATCGGTACGGCACCAATGGCACACGGAGCAGCTAAAACAACCGAACCGGTCAGGGAAGGGCTGGTAGCCATGCTCGGACCCGCTATCGATACCCTGATCGTCTGTACACTCACCGCTTTGGCTATCCTGGTTACAGATGTTTGGAAAACAGGTGATTCAAACGGTATCTCTCTCACTGTTAGAGCATTTAATGAGGCAATACCATATGCCGGACAGTATATCCTGATGCTGGCAGTACTGATTTTTGCTCTTTCCACTATGTTCTCCTATTCGTATTACGGAAGCAAATGCTTTTCTTTTCTCGCCGGACCGGCAGCCGGAAAAGGCTATACCTTTTTTTATGTATTCACTATCCTGGTTGCTTCCATAGCTTCATTAACTGCCGTTGAGAGCCTCATCTCCGGTTCCTTCGCTTTAATGGCCATTCCCACCATGACTTCTGCACTATTGCTGGCACCGAAGGTGAAAAGGGCATCCAAAGATTATTTTTCTATGATGAAAGAGAAGAATGGAAGAATGGAATGATGGAATAGTGGAATGATGGAATAGTACAATAGTTGAT
>WFSC01000083.1 GCA_015486185.1 Bacteroidales bacterium
GATAACAATGATAAAAATAATTGTATAACCCAATAAAATTTGCTATATTTAATAGCTTAATTAAATGAATTGAAAAATAAATTTTGATATGAAAAAACCAATTTCTAAATTTGCGGCTCATTTAAAAAAATGGCTATGATCATAATACCAGTAAAAGAAGGAGAAAACATCGAAAGGGCTTTGAAGAAGTATAAGCGGAAGTTTGAGAAAACCGGCATTATGCGTGAGCTTAGAGAACGCCAGGCTTATATCAAACCTTCTGTCAGGCGCCGCGAGGTTAAAAAACATGCTGAATATATTCAAAAACTAAAGCAAAACGATGCCTAGAGGATATATGTAATAGTACGGGACAATTCCTTTTTTATGAATTGTTGAATTTTACAATTAGTCCCGTAACTTATGCAGCTTATTGACAAATACATAGATTATTTAAGGTTTCAGAAGCGATATTCTGTTCATACAGTGCGGTCATATCGTGTAGATCTGGAACAATTTATTGATTTTATTGGATTCCGGGAAAGTTCCATGAAATGGACAGAGGTCGAAGATATACACATCCGGAATTGGATGGTTTCATTGATGGAAAGAGGGATGTCTGCACGTACGGTAAACAGGAAATTATCTTCAGTGAAATCTTTTTTCAGATATCTGCAGCGGGAAAATATCGCAACCAATGTGGCAGGGGTCGTTAAAGGTCCTAAAACAGGAAAATCTTTGCCTGTCTTTGTCAGGGAAAAGGAAATAAATCTTTTACTGGATAATTATGATTTTGGGAAGGATTATAAAGGGCTGAGGAACAGGATGATCATTGAAGTATTGTATGAAACGGGGATACGACGTGCCGAGCTGGCCGGATTAAAAGACAGTGATGTGCGTTTGGAAGAGCATGTGGTCAGAGTCACGGGAAAAAGAAATAAACAACGGCAGGTCCCTCTGACAGGTGAGCTTGAGAAGGACTTGCAGCAATACATGGAAGAAAAGCAAAGGATATTCCCGGGCATGGAATATCTTTTTCTGACCGTCAACGGTCAGCCGGTATATCCGAAAATGATCTACCGGGTCGTTCATAAATATCTCGGACTGGTTACTACTTTGTCAAAGAAGAGTCCCCATGTTCTTCGTCATACCTTTGCCACCCACTTGTTGAACAGGGGGGCTGACATGAATGCCATCAAGGAAATTCTCGGGCATGCCAATCTTTCGGCAACACAGATTTATACACATAGCACATTTGAAAAATTAAAAAAGGTTTATAAACAAGCTCATCCGAGAGCATAAAAAAAAGGAGGGCAAAATATGAATATACAGATTCATTCATTGAAGTTTGATGCAGATAAGAAATTGCTGGATTTTATTGAGACTAAAGTGCAAAAGCTTGCGCACCTGAATGAAAATATGATAAGTGCCGAAGTATTTCTCCGTCTTGATAAATCTGATGTCATGGCGAATAAGATTTCGGAGATTAAGCTTGAGATGCCACGGACTTCTTTGTTTGCCAAGAAACAATGTAAGACATTTGAGGAAGCCACAGACCAGGCAATAGATGCTCTTAAAAAACAAATTACCAAACAAAAAGATAAAATCAGGAAGGTCTGATTGCCCGAAAAAAAAATTGTGGTATTATTTTTGCTATATCAATAGTTTTTTTCTACATTTGCAATCCGATTTTTGGGGGTGTCCTGATTATCAGTGTTCTTTGATAGGCCGATGTAGCTCAGTTGGTCAGAGCAGCTGATTTGTAATCAGCAGGTCGTGGGTTCGAATCCCTCCATCGGCTCCTTAGGGTATGGTGAAAAAATCGGGGAGATACCAAAGCGGTCAACTGGGGCAGACTGTAAATCTGCTGGCGAATGCCTTCGTAGGTTCGAATCCTGCTCTCCCCACTTTTTAAGAGACGAGAGGTGAGGGGTAAGATGAATAAGGTTCTTTTTTGTATTGAGACAATTTTGCGGGAGTAGCTCAGTTGGTAGAGCATCAGCCTTCCAAGCTGAGGGTCGCGGATTCGAGTTCCGTCTCCCGCTCTTTTGAAGCCGATGTAGCTCAGGTGGTAGAGCGCATCCTTGGTAAGGATGAGGTCACGGGTTCAATTCCCGTCATTGGCTCAGGAAGGAAATTTTAATATATAACTAATTATAAACAAGAAGAATAGATTTATTTGAACATTTAATTTTTTAAATTATGGCTAAAGAAAAATTCGAACGGACGAAACCTCATGTTAATATTGGAACCATTGGTCACGTTGACCACGGGAAAACCACTTTAACATCTGCCATTACTATGGTATTGGCCGAGAAGGGACTGGCTCAGGTTAAGGACTTTGATTCCATTGACAATGCTCCCGAAGAAAAGGAAAGAGGAATCACCATTAACACGGCACATGTTGAGTATGAAACCGAAAACAGACACTATGCACATGTTGACTGCCCTGGCCACGCTGACTATGTGAAGAATATGGTAACAGGTGCCGCTCAGATGGACGGTGCTATTCTGGTTGTGGCCGCTACTGACGGCCCCATGCCGCAAACACGTGAACACATCCTGCTTGCAAGGCAGGTGAATGTGCCCAGAATAGTGGTTTTCCTGAACAAAGTGGATCTGGTGGATGATGAAGAGCTGATCGAACTGGTTGAAATGGAAGTTCGTGAATTGCTGGATTTTTATGGTTATGATGGTGATAATACACCCGTTATCCGTGGTTCTGCCCTGGGCGCTATGCAGGGTGACGAAAAATGGAAAGATAAAGTTCGCGAACTTATGGCTGCTGTGGATGAATATATTCCCGTGCCACCCCGTGATATTGATAAACCGTTCCTGATGCCAGTGGAAGATGTGTTCTCTATTACCGGCCGGGGTACCGTGGCTACCGGTAGAATTGAAACCGGAGTTGTTCATACGGGTGACGAAGTGGAAATGATCGGCCTGGGTGCCAATAAACGCAAAACGGTGGTTACCGGTGTTGAAATGTTCCGGAAGATTCTTGACGAAGGGGAAGCCGGTGATAATGTTGGCCTCCTTCTGCGTGGCGTGGACAAGAAAGAAATCAAGAGAGGTATGGTTCTGGCCAAACCCGGTTCTATTACCCCTCATACCAAATTCAAAGCCGAAGTATATGTGTTGAAGAAAGAAGAAGGCGGACGTCATACTCCTTTCCACAACAAATACCGTCCACAGTTCTACCTGAGGACACTGGATGTTACCGGTGAGATAACCCTGCCCGAAGGAACTGAAATGGTAATGCCCGGTGATAATGTAACTATCACAGTCGAACTGATCTATCCTGTAGCCCTGAATAAAGGTCTGCGTTTCGCTATCCGCGAAGGAGGCCGTACCGTTGGTGCAGGACAGGTAACTGAAATTATTGAATAACCTGAAAATAACAGGGAAGGGAGGTTTTTGCTTCTCCCGCCTTATAATTTGACACGGGTGTAGCTCAGTTGGTAGAGCACTGGTCTCCAAAACCAGGTGTCGGGCGTTCGAGTCGCTCCTCCCGTGCAAAGTTTTTCAGTTTATTATGAATGGACCTGTCCATGCTGGGGTGCAAGCATCCGTAACAAGACCGGCCTGTTTTAATTAGAAAAAACGGATAGAAATGAATTTAAAGTCTTTTTTTTCCGAGTCCTATAACGAGCTTGTTCACAAGGTGACATGGCCCACCTGGAATGAGCTGCAAAACAGCGCCATTGTCGTGATGGTGGCAGGGACTATTCTTGCTCTTATTGTTTTTGTCATGGATTTTACATTTGAGCATATGATGAATTTTATTTACGGGCTGTTTTACTAAGCTGTTGAATTTGAAATACTATGGCTGAGCAGGAGAAAAAATGGTATGTGTTGCGTGCGATTAGCGGGAAAGAGAAAAAAGTGAAAGAATATATCGAAAGTGAAGTTGCCCGTAGTAATCTTAAGGATTATATTGCCCAGGTTCTTATACCTACCGAGAAAGTATATCAGATACGTGCCGGCAAGAAGATCAGTAAAGAGCTGAATTTCTTCCCCGGATATGTTCTGATAGAGGCCGTAATGGTCGGAGAGGTGGCCCATACCCTTGCTAATCTTCCGAATGTGATTGGTTTTCTGGGAGAGGAAAAAGGAGGAAAACCCGTACCACTGCGGCCCGCCGAAGTAAACAGAATATTAGGTAAAGTAGATGAGCTGGCCGGCAGCGACGAAGAGATCAGTGTGCCTTTCTTTGTCGGCGAAACAGTGAAAGTGATCGATGGCCCTTTTAACAGCTTTACCGGAGTGATCGAAGAAGTAAACGAAGAAAAGAAAAAACTAAAGGTCATGGTAAAGATATTCGGAAGAAAAACACCTCTCGAACTGAGTTTTATGCAGGTCGAGAAGGAATAATATATATAAATAAAGAAATCAGCTTGGATTATGAAAAATATAATGCTTCCTGAGTAATCATAAGCTGGTGTTGATTGATAACCAGAATGTTGAAATCCTGAATTATGGCAAAAGAAGTCGCAGGAATTATTAAATTACAGATTCGTGGAGGTGCGGCCAATCCGTCTCCTCCTGTAGGGCCTGCACTGGGTGCAAAAGGCGTGAATATCATGGACTTTTGTAAACAGTTCAATGCCCGTACACAGGAAATGGCAGGAAAGTTGATCCCTGTTGTGATAACCGTGTATAGTGATAAGTCATTTGACTTTGTCACTAAAACACCGCCGGTAGCTGTCCAGTTAAAAGAAATAAGCCGGATCAAATCAGGATCTCCCGAGCCCAACCGGTCCAAAGTAGCCAGTGTTACCTGGGATCAGGTACGGACTATTGCTGAAGCAAAAATGTCTGACCTAAACTGCTTTACGGTTGAGTCTGCCATGAGAATGGTGGCCGGAACTGCACGGAGTATGGGAATTACCGTCAAAGGTGAGTTCCCGGGAAACCAATAAAGAAAAGAGTAAAATGACTAAACTGACAAAAAACAGAAAAAAAGCTCTTGAGAAGTTTGAACCTGGGAAACCATACAAACTATCCGAGGCAGCCCAACTGGTGAAGGAAATTACCACCACCCGTTTTGATGCATCGGTAGATATTGATGTGCGCTTAGGTGTTGACCCAAGAAAGTCTAACCAAATGGTCCGCGGGGTTGTTTCTTTGCCCCATGGTACCGGGAAGGAAACCAAAGTTTTGGTGCTTTGTACACCCGATAAGGAAGAAGAAGCCAAAGCTGCCGGTGCCGATTATATAGGGCTGGAAGAATATATTGACAAAATCAAGGGAGGATGGACAGATGTGGATGTGATCATCACAATGCCTCCCGTGATGGGAAAGGTTGGACAATTGGGAAGGATTCTGGGACCGCGCGGCCTCATGCCTAATCCTAAAAGTGGTACCGTTACCATGGACATAGGAAAGGCAGTGAAAGAGGTAAAACAGGGTAAAATTGATTTCAAAGTGGATAAATATGGAATTGTACATGCCGCTATCGGAAAAGTTTCTTTCGAACCGGAAAAGATCATGGAAAATGCCCAGGAATTTATCACTATGATCAATAAACTTAAGCCCGCAGCGGCCAAAGGAACCTATATTAAGAGTATCTACCTCTCCAGTACGATGAGCCCTGGGATTAAGGTGGATGCCAAAGCAATTGACTAAACATGCTTAACCAAGATTAAATTATGACAAGGGAAGAAAAAAATGCAATCATTGATCAACTGACCGGAGAGATCAATACGCATGGCCACCTGTATATTACCGACATATCTACTATGAATGCCGGCGATACCAGTGACTTGCGAAGAAAATGCTTCGAGAGGGAGATCAAATTGATCGTAGTGAAAAATACCCTGTTGAAAAAAGCTCTTGAGAAGGCAGAAAAAGATTATTCGCCACTCTTCGAAGTGCTGAAAGATCCTTCCTCCATTATGCTGTCCGATACAGCCAACCTTCCGGCCAAACTCATCAAAGAGTTCCGGAAGAGTCACGAAAAACCCGTATTGAAAGCAGCTTTTGTGGAAGAATCGGTATATGTGGGAGATGAACAACTGGATGCCCTGGCATCACTTAAATCCAGGGAAGAACTGATTGGTGATATCATCCTCCTGCTTCAGTCCCCGATGAAGAATGTCTTGTCTGCCTTGCAATCGGGCAATAATATTTTAACAGGCGTATTGCAAACATTATCAGAAAAAGAAAATTAAAAATTAATAACGATTAAAAATTTGTAACCATGGCTGATTTGAAAAAGCTTGCAGAAGAATTAGTAAACCTGACTGTTAAGGAAGTTAATGAGTTAGCTGACATCCTGAAAGAAGAATACAACATCGAACCTGCTGCTGCAGCAGTAGCTGTTGCCGGCCCTGCTGCCGGTGGAGAAGGTGCTGCTGCTGAAGAAAAAACAAGTTTTGATGTAATCCTGAAAGCTCCCGGCGGAGCAAAATTACAGGTCGTGAAACTGGTGAAGGAACTGACAGGCCTGGGCCTGAAAGAAGCCAAAGGAGTGGTTGACTCTGCCCCTGCACCGGTTAAAGAAGGCGTTTCAAAAGAAGAAGCAGAATCTGTTAAAGCACAATTGGAAGAAGCTGGAGCAGAAGTTGAACTTAAATAAAAGTGAACAATTCTTCTTGTTTGGGTTTAGGATCCCGGTGACGGAATCCTAAACCTTTTTGCTATTGTATTACATTAATGTTCTTTTAATAATTTTTTACGATGCCGGTAACCAACCAACAACGTATTAGTTTTTCAACTATTAAGGACCAGCTCGACTATCCTGACTTTCTGGATATACAACTGAAAGCCTTTAACGAATTCTTCAAAGTCGAATCTACTGCTGAAGAACGGAAAAAAGAAAAACTTTATAAGGTATTCACAGAAAATTTTCCTATCTCTGATACCAGAAATAATTTTGTTCTCGAATTTCTGGATTATAGTCTGGACCCTCCAAGATATACTATTGAGGAATGTCTGGAACGCGGACTGACCTTTAGTGTACCTCTTAAAGCCAAACTTAAATTGTACTGTACGGATCCGGAACACGAGGATTTCGAGACCGTTATACAGGATGTTTACCTGGGGACAGTACCTTACATGACCGACCGGGGTACTTTCGTTATCAATGGAGCCGAACGTGTGGTTGTTTCCCAGTTGCACCGTTCTCCCGGCGTATTTTTCGGACAGAGCCTCCATGCCAACGGAACCAAACTTTATTCGGCCCGCGTGATCCCTTTCAAAGGATCCTGGATCGAATTTGCTACTGACATAAATAATGTCATGTATGCCTATATCGATCGTAAAAAGAAATTGCCTGTAACCACTCTCCTGAGGGCTATTGGTTTTGAAAGTGATAAGGATATCCTTGATATTTTCGAATTATCAGAAGAAATAAAGGTCTCAAAGACAGGACTGAAAAGAGTACTTGGCCGTAAACTGGCTGCCCGCGTACTGAAATCCTGGGTTGAAGATTTTGTTGATGAAGATACCGGGGAAGTGGTTTCCATCGAACGAAATGAGGTCGTGATCGACAGGGAAACTGTCCTTGAAAACGAGCATATTGACCTGATCCTGGATTCGGGGGCCAAAACAATCCTTTTACATAAGGAAGATTCTAATGTCTCTGATTATGAGATCATCTTTAATACCTTGCAGAAAGATCCATGTAACTCGGAAAAGGAAGCTGTTTACCATATTTACAGACAGTTGCGTAATGCCGAACCACCGGATGAATCCGCTGCACGCGATGTCATAGATAAACTGTTCTTTTCTGATAAAAGATATGACCTTGGGGAAGTAGGGCGCTATAAACTGAACAAAAAACTGAACCTGAGTACCTCTATGGATACCAAAGTGCTGACGCGCGAAGATATCATTGAGATCATAAGACACCTGATCCAGCTTATCAATTCGAAAACGGATGTGGATGATATTGACCATTTGAGTAACCGCAGGGTTCGTACGGTGGGAGAACAACTTTATAATCAATTTGGTGTCGGTCTGGCACGCATGGCACGGACTACCCGTGAACGTATGAATGTGAGGGACAATGAGGTGTTTACTCCAACCGACCTGATCAACTCAAAGACACTCTCTTCCGTTATTAATTCATTCTTCGGAACCAATCAGTTGTCACAGTTTATGGACCAGACCAATCCCCTGGCTGAGATGACTCACAAAAGAAGACTGTCTGCTTTGGGGCCCGGAGGACTCTCGCGGGAACGTGCCGGATTTGAGGTGCGAGATGTACATTATACACATTACGGAAGACTTTGTCCCATTGAAACACCGGAAGGTCCCAATATTGGTCTGATATCTTCCCTTTGCGTATATGCCAAGATAAATACCCTGGGTTTTATTGAAACACCTTACCGTAAGGTGGAAGTGGGCCGGGTCAACCTGAGTAATGATGAGGTGGTTTATCTAAGCGCCGAAGAAGAAGAAAATAAAGTGATCGCCCAGGCAAATGCACCTTATGATGATCAGGGAACATTTATTAATCAACGGGTGAAAGCCCGTTATGAAGGTGATTTTCCATTTGAGGAAGTGCAGAAAGTTGACCTGATGGATGTAGCCCCAAACCAGATTGCTTCCATAGCCGCTTCCCTGATCCCTTTCCTTGAACATGATGATGCCAACAGGGCCTTGATGGGATCGAATATGATGCGGCAGGCGGTGCCCTTGCTTAACCCGGAAGCACCTATTGTGGGAACAGGCATCGAAGAAGTGGTTGCTCACGATTCACGGATGCTGTTTGTCGCCGAAGGCAATGGTGTTGTGGAATATGTGGATGCAGGGAAAATAGTTATTCGTTATTCACGTAGCGATGAAGAGAAGTTTATCAGCTTCGACGAAGATGTGCGCGAATATCATCTCACCAAATTCAGAAAAACCAACCAGAATACCTGTATCAATATACGACCCATCGTTAAAAAAGGGGATAAAGTAGTAAAAGGACAGGTCCTTACCGAAGGTTATGGTACGGTAAACGGAGAACTGGCACTCGGAAGAAACCTGAAAGTGGCATTTATGCCGTGGAAAGGTTATAATTTTGAGGATGCCATCGTGATCTCCGAAAGTGTAGTCCGGAATGATATCTTTACCTCTATTCATATTGATGAATATGTTCTGGAAGTACGGGATACCAAACGCGGATTGGAAGAATTGACTTCTGATATTCCGAATGTGAGCGAGGAAGCTACCAAGAACCTTGACGAGAACGGATTGATACGCATCGGTGCACATGTCAAACCTGGAGATATTCTGATCGGTAAGATCACCCCGAAAGGAGAATCCGATCCGTCTCCCGAAGAAAAACTGCTTCGTGCTATTTTTGGAGATAAAGCCGGCGATGTTAAGGATGCTTCTCTCAAAGCCGGTCCTTCTCTTGAAGGAGTGGTGATCAGTAAAAAATTATTTTCCCGTTCCATTAAAGACCGGCATGCACGGTTGGCAGAAAAGCCAATCCTGGAAAGACTGGATAAGGAGTTTAATCAAAAGGCTGAAGAGCTGAGAATGAAACTGGTTGATAAACTCTTTGTGCTGGTAAATGGTAAAACATCACAGGGGGTAAAGAACTTCTATAACGAGGATATTATCCCCAAGGGAAATAAATTTACCCTGAAACAGTTACAGGAAATTGATTTCATTAATGTGAATCCCAATAAGTGGACGACAGATAAAAAGAAAAATGTAATCATCAAAACCCTGTTGAATAATTATCTGATCAAATACAAGGAGATTGACGGATATTATAAACGGAAGAAATACAATATCAGTATCGGGGATGAGTTACCTGCCGGCATCGTTAAGCTGGCGAAGGTATATATAGCCAAAAAACGTAAGGTTAAAGTGGGAGACAAGATGGCTGGTCGTCATGGTAATAAGGGCATTGTAGCCCGGATTGTCAGGGCAGAGGATATGCCTTTTCTTGAAGACGGAACGCCTGTCGATATTGTTCTGAACCCATTAGGTGTGCCTTCACGTATGAATCTGGGACAGATCTATGAGACAGTGCTTGGATGGGCCGGAGTGAAGCTGGGCGTTAAGTTCTCCACGCCGATCTTCGATGGAGCTACCCTTGAACAGATCACTGAATATACCCGCAAAGCCGGCTTGCCCGATTATGGTGTTACCCATTTATATGACGGAGGTACAGGTGAACGGTTTGACCAGCCTGCCACCGTTGGGGTTATTTATATGCTGAAACTGGGCCATCTGGTTGATGATAAGATGCATGCCCGGTCTATAGGACCCTATTCCCTCATTACGCAACAACCTCTTGGCGGTAAAGCCCAGTTTGGAGGACAGCGTTTTGGTGAAATGGAAGTATGGGCCCTTGAAGCATTTGGCGCCGCCAATATCCTGCAGGAAGTCCTGACAGTCAAATCCGATGATGTCCAGGGACGTGCCCGTACCTATGAGGCTATTGTTAAAGGGGAAAACCTGCCCAAGCCGGGTATTCCCGAGTCGCTCAATGTATTGCTGCACGAGCTGAAAGGTTTGGCACTGAGTGTTAAACTCCAGTAATAACCAGCAGAAAATTTTTGTAAACGTAATTTAATTTTTATCACATATGCCATTCAGAAAAGATACGAAAGTAAATTCTGATTTTACCAGGGTCTCTATAGGCCTTGCATCACCGGAAGAGATCCTTGAACAATCACACGGTGAAGTGCTGAAACCCGAAACAATTAATTACAGGACTTATAAACCTGAACGTGACGGTTTGTTCTGTGAAAGGATCTTCGGACCGGTAAAAGATTATGAATGCCATTGCGGGAAATACAAAGGGATCCGTTATAAGGGGATCGTCTGCGACCGTTGTGGTGTTGAAGTGACCGAAAAGAAAGTCAGAAGGGAACGTATGGGCCATATTAACCTGGTGGTGCCGGTTGCCCATATCTGGTATTTCCGCTCCATGCCTAACAAAATAGGATATTTGCTGGGACTCCCTACCAAGAAACTTGATTCCATCATTTATTACGAAAGATATGTGGTAATCAATCCGGGTATCAAAGAACAGGACGGGATCAAGTATATGGATTTCCTGACGGAAGAAGAGTATCTTGAGATCATGGATTCGCTGCCAAAAGAAAACCAGTACCTGGAAGATGATGATCCCAACAAATTTATTGCCGATATGGGAGGGCAGGCATTGTACAAACTATTGTCCCGCCTTGATCTTGATGAGATGTCCTATACGCTCAGGCATAAAGCCAACACTGAAACCTCGCAACAGCGGAAGAATGAGGCCCTGAAGCGTCTGCAGGTGGTGGAGGCATTCCGTGCTTCTAAAAATGTAAACCGTCCCGAGTGGATGATCATTAAAGTAGTGCCGGTGATTCCGCCGGATCTGAGACCCCTGGTGCCGCTTGACGGTGGACGCTTTGCCACGTCAGACCTGAATGACCTGTACCGGCGTGTCATTATCCGGAACAACCGGCTGAAAAGACTTATCGAAATAAAGGCTCCGGAAGTCATTCTGAGAAATGAAAAGAGAATGTTGCAGGAAGCCGTAGATTCGTTATTTGACAATTCAAGGAAGTCAAATGTGGTAAAGACCGAATCCAACCGGCCATTAAAATCCCTGAGTGATAGTCTGAAAGGAAAACAAGGACGATTTCGGCAGAACCTGCTCGGTAAGCGGGTTGACTACTCGGCCCGGTCGGTGATCGTCGTGGGACCGGAGTTACAGATGCATGAATGCGGTCTTCCCAAAGATATGGCTGCCGAACTGTACAAACCTTTTATCATTCGTAAACTGATTGAAAGAGGCATTGTTAAAACGGTCAAATCGGCCAAAAAGATCGTGGACCGGAAGGATCCTGTTGTCTGGGATATTCTGGAGAATGTGTTAAAGGGGCATCCTGTTTTGCTGAACCGTGCTCCTACACTGCACCGCTTGGGGATACAGGCGTTCCAGCCTAAACTTATTGAAGGAAAAGCCATCCAGTTGCATCCGCTGGCTTGTACCGGATTTAATGCTGACTTTGACGGTGACCAGATGGCGGTCCATCTTCCCCTCGGAAATGCGGCCGTCCTGGAAGCACAGCTATTGATGCTTGCTTCTCATAATATCCTCAACCCTGCCAATGGTGCTCCGATCACTGTTCCTTCACAGGACATGGTGCTGGGATTGTATTATATTACCAAGGCAAGGAAAAGCTCGGATAAAGAAAAAGTAGCCGGTGAAGGGATGTCCTTTTACTCTCCCGAAGAGGTGATCATTGCTTATAATGAAGGGAAAGTGAACCTGCACGCACAGATCCGTGTCCGTGTTGATGATGTGGAGAATGGGAAGCTCGTTAAAAAGCTGATTGAAACAACGGTCGGAAGGGTGATCTTCAATGAGGTGGTCCCGGCGGAAATAGGTTATATCAATACATTGCTGACCAAAAAGGCATTACGTAATATTATCGGAAACGTTCTTAAAAAAACAGGAACAGCCAAAACAGCAAAATTCCTGGATGATATTAAGGCGTTGGGATACAGGATGGCGTTCCGTGGCGGTCTTTCCTTTAATTTGGGTGATGTGATCATCCCTGAAGAAAAAGAGCAATATATTGAAGAAGGCTATAAGCAGGTGGAAGAAGTGATGAATAACTATAACATGGGGTTCATCACCAACAATGAACGTTATAACCAGATCATTGATATCTGGACACATACCAATGCCAAACTGACCCAGGCGCTGATGAAACGCCTTTCTTCTGATAAGCAGGGTTTCAATGCTGTGTATATGATGCTTGACTCCGGCGCCCGGGGTTCGAAAGAACAGATCCGACAGCTTTCCGGTATGCGTGGTCTGATGGCCAAACCCCAGAAATCAGGCTCCACCGGTTCGGAAATTATTGAGAACCCGATCCTGTCCAACTTTAAGGAAGGGCTGTCGGTCCTGGAATATTTTATCTCTACGCATGGTGCCAGGAAAGGGCTGGCTGATACGGCACTGAAAACTGCCGATGCCGGTTATCTGACCCGTAGGCTGGTGGATGTGTCGCAGGATGTGGTGATCACGGAAGATGACTGTGGAACATTGCTGGGTCTGCAGGCCACTGCTATCAAGAAGAACGAAGAAGTCGTGGAAACGCTTTATGACAGAATACTTGGCCGTACGACCGTTCATGATGTTTACCATCCGAAAACAGGTGAGTTGATCATCGGGGCAGGAGAGGAGATCACAGAAGAAATTGCCCAGAAAATAGAAGATTCTCCTATCGAACAGGTTGAGATCCGTTCGGTACTTACCTGTGAGTCAAAGCAGGGCGTTTGTGCCAAATGTTACGGACGTAACCTCGCTACTGGCAAAATGGTACAAATCGGGGAAGCTGTGGGTGTAATAGCAGCCCAGTCTATCGGAGAACCCGGCACGCAGCTTACACTCCGTACTTTCCACGTTGGAGGTACCGCATCAAATATTACTGCCGAATCGAATATAGTGGCTAAATATGATGGTGTGGTCGAAATTGATGAACGGCGGACCGTTGAACGGTAAGATGAAGATGGAAGAAAAGTGTCTGTGGTTATCGGACGTCTCGGCGAACTGAAAGTGATCGATGAAAATACCAGTATTGCACTGACTACACACGCCGTTCCTTACGGTTCCTCCCTGTATGTAAAACCGGGAACCAGGGTGAAAAAAGGAGACCTGCTGTGTGAATGGGATCCCTATAATGCCGTAATCATTTCGGAAAGTGATGGTGTTGTAAAATTTGATAACCTGATCGAAGGACAGACTTTCCATGGTGAAACAGATGAACAGACCGGGTTCCGTGAAAAGGTGATCATTGAATCGAGGGATAAGACCAAAAACCCAATGGTCAAGATCATGTCAAAAGACGACAAGGAACTGAAATCATATAACCTGCCGGTGGGAGCCCACTTGATCCCGGAAGAAGGGGATGAGGTGAAAGCAGGAGATATCCTCGTGAAGATACCGAGGGCTGTAGGGAAGTCTGGTGATATCACGGGCGGTCTGCCTCGGGTGACCGAGTTGTTTGAAGCACGTAACCCCTCCAATCCGGCTGTGGTATCCGAGATCGACGGGGAAGTATCATTCGGTAAGATCAAACGGGGAAACCGTGAGATCATTGTGAAATCCAGAACAGGTGAGACAAAAAAATACCTGGTCCCACTGTCCAAACAAATATTGGTGCAGGAAAATGATTATGTACGTGCCGGAACACCATTATCCGACGGCGCAATAACCCCCGAAGATATTCTGGCTATTAAGGGGCCGACAGAGGTGCAGGAATATATTGTCAATGAGGTACAGGAAGTATATCGTCTGCAGGGGGTGAAGATCAATGATAAACATTTTGAAGTTATCGTTCGTCAGATGATGCGCAAGGTGGTTATTGAAGATCCGGGTGATACGAAGTTCCTGGAGAAACAGATCGTAGATAAGAACGAGTTCCATGATGAGAACGACTGGATCTATGATAAGAAAGTGGTCGTGGATCCCGGTGATTCTGAGAGTTTGAAAGCTGGTCAGATCATTACGGCCCGGCGTCTCAGGGATGAAAACTCCATGCTGAAGCGTCGTGACCTGAAGCTGGTGGAGTCCAGGGATGCCATCCCTGCTACTTCCAGCCAGGTGCTGCAGGGGATTACACGGGCCGCCTTGCAGACAAAGAGCTTTATCTCTGCAGCTTCTTTCCAGGAGACCACCAAGGTTCTTAACGAAGCAGCCATAAGTGGTAAGGTGGATCATCTCGAAGGACTGAAAGAAAATGTTATCGTGGGCCATCTTATTCCTGCCGGTACAGGTATGAGGAAATATGAAAAACTCATCGTCGGATCAAAGGAAGAATATAAGTTATTAACCTCAGGTTCCGATGATAAAGAGGAGAAACCTACGGAAGAATAATTAAATATCTGAATCATGGACGATAATAAAAAACAGAATCAAATCAATATTGAGCTGAATGAGGAAGTGGCCCAGGGGATTTATTCCAATCTTGCCATTATCACGCATTCCAGTGCGGAATTTGTAATGGATTTTGTCCGGGTGATGCCGGGTGTTCCCAAAGCACGTGTGCAATCCAGGATCATCCTGACACCTGAGCATGCCAAGCGGCTGTTACTGGCCCTGCAGGATAATATTGCCAAGTATGAGTCTGTACACGGAAAGATCAAAGATGTACAGGGGACCGGCGGGCCGGTGATGCCGATGAATTTTGGAGGCCCCACAGCTCAGGCGTAATTGTTTTCATGGTGTAATTTGATGTTTAAAGGAGCTCCCTTAGGGAAGCTCCTTTTTTATTGATATCTGGAGATAAATAGTACAACTTTTTATAAAGTAATCACCGGTGTTCGGTTAATATATTTAACTAATGCCGGAATAATACGGCCATTGCTTTCTTAAATACCAATTATTTATGTAATGGGCCTAAGCCCGGGGTTAGTCATTCAAACCAACGTTGTTTTTGATCTTGAATGGATGTCTTCATTTACATTCTTTACAGAACAATCCGGAATATTGTATCTTTGTTCCTTTATGATATC
>WFSC01000084.1 GCA_015486185.1 Bacteroidales bacterium
CTACGATTTCCTCAAAACGATTGCTGAATGTTTCAAAATTTTCCTTTTTCAGTGTTAATCCGGCGGCATACATGTGTCCACCGAAAGTTTCCAGCAGATCACTGCAGGCTTCAAGGGCCTGATACAGGTCGAAACCCTGTACCGAGCGGGCTGATCCTGTAAGAAATCCGTTTGATTTGGTTAGTACGATAGTAGGACGGTAATACGTTTCGATGAGACGGGAGGCTACTATCCCGATCACTCCTTTGTGCCATTCTTCCCGGTAAACCACTGTACTTTTCCGGTTTATCAGGCTGGCATCTTCAGCGATCATACTTAATGCTTCTTTGGTTATTTTCTGATCTTCTTCCCGCCTTTCCACATTAAAACTGTTGATCTCCTCACTGATCACACCGGCATCTTTTATGTCTTTGGAAACCAGCAGATCGACAGCTTTAGAGCCTGATCTCATCCTTCCGGCAGCATTGATCCGGGGGCCGATACGGAAAACGATATCTTCGACGGTAACCTGTTTATTATCCAGACCGGCAGAACTCATAATGGAACGCAGGCCGGTACGCGGATTGTCATTCAGTTGTTTGAGCCCATGATAAACCAGGATACGGTTTTCGCCGGTGATGGGAACGATATCCGATGCTGTACTGACAGCTACCAGATCAAGATAGGGAATAAGATTTTCAAAAGGGATATCGTTGATGCGGGCATATCCCTGCATCAGCTTAAAGCCTACGCCGCAACCGGATAGTTCCTTATAGGGATAATCACAGCCGGGTTGTTTCGGATCAAGTATGGCAGCAGCCTCCGGAATAATATCGCCCGGCAGGTGATGGTCGCAGACAATGAAGTCGATCTTTTTTTTACTGGCATACTGTACTTCCTCTACCGCTTTAATACCACAGTCGAGGGCAATGATCAGAGAATAATTATTTTCAGAGGCATAGTCGATGCCGTGAAGCGATATTCCATACCCTTCCGAATATCTGTCGGGGATATAGTAACCCAGGTTGTTGTAAAATTCACTGAAAAAGGAAAAAAGCAATGCCACGGAGGTTGTGCCGTCCACATCATAGTCACCATAGATAAGGATGCGCTCGTTTTTTGTTATAGCGGTTGTGATCCGGTCGATGGCCCGGTTCATGTCCTTCATAAGAAAAGGATCATGAAGGTTTTCCAGTGAGGGGCGGAAATAGGCTCTGGCCTCTTCGTAGGTGGTAATGCCCCTTTGTACCAACAGGTTTGCAATATGAGGGTTAACATTGATCGCCCTGGAGAGTTTCTCAACATCCTCTGTATTGCCATGTGGTTTAATATACCAGTTTTTTTCCGTCATGGTTGATTGGTTAAATGAACCTGAAAAACTTCTCCGAATTGTTTTTTTACCCTGTCTTTCATTTTTTCAAAATCCCATTTACGGCCTGTTTCCTTTTCGACAGAGGTGACCCCTTTATCGGTAAACCCGCATGGATTGATATAATTGAAAAAATGAAGGTTGGTATTGATATTGAAAGCAAAACCGTGCATGGTGATCCCCCGGCTCACCCGCACGCCGATAGCACATATCTTTTGAGGGATTTCTGTTCCGTTAAGGTGCATCCATACTCCCGTAGCTTGTTCAAGGCGTCCTGCTTCCAGTCCTATCTCCCGGAGGACACGGATAATTGTTTCCTCGATCAGAAATATATATTTTTTTACCCCAATGTTCAGCAGGTCAAGATCGATGATAGGATAGCCAACGATCTGTCCCGGACCATGATAGGTGATATCGCCTCCCCGGTTGGTGTGAAAATATTCGATATGTTCCTGCCGGAGTTTTTCCTCCGGAATGAGCAGGTTATTATCCTTCCCGCTACGGCCCAGGGTATAGACATGGGGATGTTCGCAAAAAAGCAGGTATCCGCCATCCGTTCCGTTTTGTTCATTTTTTGCGGCATGTAGTTTTTTATCCTGCAATTGTTTCAGCAGTTGTTCCTGATAATCCCAGGCCTCCCTGTAGGGGGCTTTCCCAAGATCTTCATAAATAACGGCCGGTTTCATGATCTCTCGTTTACAGTTACAACAGCATGAATATGCTTCTCTGCATGATAAGAAGAACGTACCAACGGGCTGCTTTCCACAAACTGGAATCCTTTTTTCAGGCCGATCTTCTTATATTCGGCGAAAACAGCCGGTCTGACATATTCCTTTACCGGATAATGGGCAGGGGAGGGTTGCAGGTACTGGCCGATGGTCATGATCTGGCAGCCCGCTTCCAGCAGATCGTCCATGGTCTGTAATATTTCTTCTCTGGTTTCTCCGAGGCCCAGCATGATCCCTGATTTGGTAATAACCCCTTGTGAGGAGATGTACTTCAAAACCTGCAAGCTGCGGTCGTAGATGTTTTTATTCCTGACTTCCGGTGTAAGTCTTCTCACTGTTTCCACATTGTGCGAGATGACCTCCGGTCCGGCTTCTATCACTAACCGGATCAGTTTTTCCCTGCCCTGGAAGTCCGGGATCAGTGTTTCCATTGTTACTTCCGGGTTTGTCTTTTTTATGGTACGTATGGTTTCCGCCCAGAAAGATGCACCCAGGTCGGGCAGGTCGTCGCGGTCCACCGAAGTGATCACGCAGTGCCGGATACCCATCAGCCGGATGGATCCGGCCAGCCGTTCCGGTTCGCCGGGGTCGGCAGGTAAAGGCTTGCCTGTTTTTACATTGCAGAATTTGCAGGCACGGGTACAGATATCTCCAAGGATCATGAAGGTAGCCGTGCCGGCATTCCAGCATTCCCCTCTGTTTGGACAGTTACCACTGGTACATATGGTGTGCAGATGATTTTTCTGAACCAGGTTTTTTACCTTTGAGTAGGTCTCTCCCCGCGGCATCTCCATTCTCATCCACTCAGGCAGCCGCCGTCTTCTGATTTTTCCTTCCTCCATTTCCCTGATCTTTAAGAATGCAAAAATACATGAAATAAATCAGCCCTCCTCATTTTTTTTATCTTTGCAAAAATTTATTTTCAATGAGCAATATACAATTATCTGAACAAGAAATTATTAGAAGAAAAGCACTGGAAGAACTGAGAGAGTTGGGTATCGATCCTTATCCGGCAGAGGCCTGGCCGGTGAATAGTTATTCAGACGAGATCCTGGCAGAGTATGATCCGGAGAAAAATAATTTTCAGGAGGTTAGTCTGGCAGGCCGGATCATGACACGGCGCATTATGGGGAATGCTTCTTTTATTGAGTTGCAGGACAGCCGGGGACGGATACAGGCTTATTTCCGCAGGGATGATATCTGCCCGGGCGAGGATAAGACCATGTACAACCGTGTGTTCAAAAAACTGCTGGACATCGGAGATATCATAGGGGTCAAAGGTTTTGTCTTTATTACCAAAATGGGCGAGATAACGATCCATGTGAAAGAATTCAAATTACTCAGCAAGTCCCTGCGTCCGTTGCCGGTAGTGAAGGAAAAAGACGGAAAGACCTATCATGCCTTTACCGATCCTGAGCAACGATACCGCAACCGCTCGCTGGATATGATCGTGAACCCTGAGGTAAAACAAGTGTTTATCAAACGGACAAAGATCGTCAATACCATCCGGGACTTTCTGAACAACCGTGGTTATCTGGAGGTAGAGACTCCCGTACTTCAGCCTATATACGGCGGGGCGGCGGCCAGGCCTTTCAAAACACATCATTTCCGTCTCGATCAGACCCTTTATTTGCGTATTGCCGATGAGTTGTATCTGAAAAGGATCATTGTAGGCGGTTTTGACGGGGTGTATGAGTTTGCCAAGGATTTTCGTAACGAAGGACTGGATCGTTATCATAATCCGGAGTTCACGCAGATGGAGATCTATGTAGCGTATAAGGATTATTACTGGATGATGGACCTTTTCGAAGAGATGATCGAAAAAGTGACAATGGAACTACATGGTAATACCAAAGTAAAGATAGAAGACAGGGAAATAGATTTCAAACGCCCGTGGACACGGTTGACCATGTTTGATGCCATTAAGAAATATGCAGGTGTGGATATCTCTCAGATGGACGAGGATGAATTACGGAAAACAGCAGATAAGCTGGGCATAGAGACCGACCCGACGATGGGCAAAGGGAAAATTATCGATGAAATTTTCGGAGAGACTACCGAACCGAAGCTGATCCAGCCGACAATCATCATGGATTATCCGGTGGAGATGTCTCCCCTGTCTAAAAAACACCGTTCCAAACCGGGGCTGGTAGAGCGTTTTGAGGTGATCGTCAATGGCAAGGAGCTGGCCAATTCTTTCTCTGAGCTGAATGATCCGATCGATCAGCGGGAACGTTTTGAACAGCAGATACTCCTTGGGAAAAGGGGAGATGAGGAGGCAATGATGCTGGATGAAGATTTTCTCAAAGCCCTGGAACTGGGTATGCCCCCTACGGCCGGGCTGGGAGTCGGCATAGACCGACTGACCATGCTGATGACAGGAACCCATTCGATCCAGGATGTGATCTTCTTCCCGCAAATGCGGCCTGAGAAAAAACAAACGGTTGATACGAAAGAAAAATATACAGAAACAGGTATCCCGGAGGAATGGGTGCCTGTATTGCAAACACTGGGGGTCCTCCAGGTAAGTCAGTTGAAAGACCAAAAACCCGGAAAACTGTTCAATGATCTCTGCAGCTACAATAAAAAGCATAAACTGGGATTAAAAAATCCGGCTCAGGAAGAAGTGAAACAGTGGATAGCAAAAGCGGAAGAAAAAGAAGAAAATGAATTAAAAAAACAGCCATAAATAAAAAATGATCATGGAAAAACATTTTGAACTGGATCTTACTCATAGTGGTCCTTTTATCTCAGGAGAACAAATCAGGGACCTGGTTCCGGAAGTGATGGAAAAGCTGAAGATGGTTCATCATAAAAACGGTCCGGGAAATGATTTTCTGGGCTGGGTGAACCTGCCTTCTTCGATAACAGAAACAGACCTGGGTAAAATTGAACAGGCCGCTTCGGCATTGCAAAAGAAGGCAGAAGCCATAGTAGTAATTGGTATCGGAGGATCCTATCTGGGTGCCAAGGCCGTTATCGAGGCATTGTCGCCTGGTTTTTCCGGTCAGAAAGCCGGAGAAACCTATCCGGAAATATTTTTTGCAGGGAACAATATCTCGGAGGATTATCTTTCTGCCATGCTGGAGATATTGGAGAATAAAGAGTTTGGTCTGGTCGTGATATCAAAGTCTGGAACAACTACCGAACCGGCCATCGCTTTCCGTATTCTCAAGAAGCTGCTTGAAGAAAAAGTGGGGAAGGAAGAAGCAGGTAAACGGATCATTGCCATTACCGATGCTCACAAGGGGGCTTTGAGGACCGAGGCTGACAAAGAGGGGTACAGGTCTTTTGTGATCCCTGATGATATAGGAGGCCGTTATTCGGTGTTGACACCGGTCGGTCTGGTGCCTATTGCGCTGGCAGGTTATGATATCAGAACTTTGGTACAGGGAGCCCGTGATATGGAAGAAACTACAGGTCCCGACCATGAATTTGAAGATAACCCTTCGGCCCTGTATGCTGCCGTTCGTAATTTATTGTACCGTTCGGGGAAAAGGGTGGAGATACTAGTGAACTATAATCCCAGATTGCATTATTTTGCCGAATGGTGGAAACAGTTGTTCGGAGAGAGTGAAGGAAAAGACGGGAAAGGGCTTTTTCCTGCAGCCGTTGATTTTACTACTGATCTGCATTCAATGGGACAGTATATTCAGGAGGGGGAAAGAATCCTGTTCGAGACGGTGATCTCGGTGGAGCAACCTGACCATACCCTTTCCATCCCGGAAGATCCTGAAAACCTGGATAAATTAAATTACCTGGCCGGAAAACGCATGGATGAGGTAAACAAGATGGCAGAACTGGGGACTATACTGGCACATGTGGATGGCGGAGTGCCGAACCTGAAGATCTCCATAGGGAAACTGGATGCTTACCATCTGGGGCAACTGATCTATTTCTTTGAGAAAGCCTGTGCAGTC
>WFSC01000085.1 GCA_015486185.1 Bacteroidales bacterium
CCCTTCTTCCTTCCAACCACTCCGGTACTTTTCCCCGGGCAGGTCTCTTACCGTAGAACCATTCATCCAGGGGAAGGGCCAGTTTATTTATCAGCCATGAATGTCTGATACCCCATCTCACCAGGCGGTGGAATCCATTATCCGGGTGGGAATAGGGGCATACCGCCACACATCGGCCACAGTCAGTACCCACGGTAGTCCAATAGGTATAACAGGCTTCCTGATTGATCTGCCAACGTCTGACGCCCCGGATCTTTTCAGGAGGACCATCAGGTATGGCATGCACCGGACAATTGACAGCACATTTTTTACAACGCAGGCAAAAATCCGTCATGGAAGGATCTTCTTTTCTTTGATCCGGTACCAGTTCCATATTGGTTGTCACCACGCCGATCCGCACACGTGGGCCCAGACGTGGTGTCATCAGCAAACCCATCCTTCCGATCTCTCCCAGTCCTGCATCGCGGGCCACCAAAGGACAAACCACATGATAATGGGCATCAATATGGGCACGGGCTTCATAACCCAGCCGTCTGATATACTCAGCAATAACCACAGCTATCTTCCCTGCTTCCAGATACTGGTGCGCTGATTCCATGACAGCAGGGCCCAATGGCCCCGTGTTGATCATATCCCGGTCCATTTCTACCGTAAAGGCAAATCCGAAACGATGAGCCGGTTCAATGGATTGTCCGTAATTATAGTCCCGTCCTCCCGTATGATAATAATGATAAGGTTGCATCACTGCCACACCACTGCTGACAGCACCCTGACGTTCAGCCCATTCTTTGAGAAAACGGGTAATCGTGACCGGGTCTGTAGTTACCTTATCAGGATAAACAGGGCCATCAACACCTGTTGCCAGCTCTTCCACCGTCTGAAAAAAAGCATCCGCAGCAGGAAAGGTAACCGGATCATAATAGGCTGCCCGGGGATCCAGCAAACCGGGCTTCCTGCGAAAAAGATCATCCTTATCCTTATATTCGGGATGGCGGGAATAATACTCATTGTATCGCTTTGTTCCGGGTACCAGCAATCGACGCGAGAACATTACATCCCGCTCGTCAATACGTCCGGCAGGTACCGGGTCCGTAATACCCTTTCTGAACCGGGGTGGAATAAAAAATGCCACTATGCCTCCAGCAAAAATAGCAGCCACCGGATATAAAACGATTCCCGCGAAAATATATCTGCCCAGTAAAAATACACCTCCCCCTATCAGAATGCCTGACAAAAAAGATATGACAGCAGCCCTGTTCTCTTTTTCACTTACAGATAAGACAGCGATCCACAAAAAGAATAAAAAGAAAAAGATCCCTGATACCTGGTATATTATCTGCAGAATATTCACCAAAACGGTTTTTAATGATCATTCTTATGTTATGTTATTAAAAAAAAAGCCGGTCAGACCGGCTTTATATATTATTTCTCTTTTACGCCACCACTATTACCTGCCACATCATCTTCTTTTTTCTCCTTTTTGGCAGACGTTTTGGATGTTTTCTTAACTGCAGCAGGTTTCTTTTCTGTTTTCCCGGATTCGTCAGCAGTTGCTTTCTTTGGCTTGGCAACTGTGGCCTTTTTGGCGGTGGTTTTGGTCACTGCCTCTTTCTTCGTCTTTGCCGTTGTTTTTGGGGTCGTCGTTTTTTTTGCCGCCGGCCTGGCTTTTGGCTTTTCGGCTGTTTTTTCCTTTGCTTTCCCCGCAGGCTTTGCTTCAGGTTTTTCAATGACTTCAGCAGTCTTTACGTCTTTATCTTCTTTGGATTTTTCGGTGGCCAACACAGCCTGGTTTACCTTGCTTTTCTTTCTGGGGCGACGTACTCCGTAAGTTCCTCTGTACAATTTACCCCTCCTGGTTTTTATGTCTCCTTTTCCCATATCTGAATAATAAAATTAGTTAAAACGTACTATTTCAAAGACCAAAATTAAAAAAAGTTCCATTACCTGATAATATTTCCGGGATTATCTATATTTATTTCGCCTTTTGCCTTTTTCTGTATTCCGTATTTCTCCCTGAAAATAAGCTCCCCGCCAATATTGATTCTCTCCTCCCTGACATATATTGGATTCCCTTTCTCTTACTTCTTACTTTTCCCCTTCTTCTCCCGTTCATCGTTCAACAATCGCCATTCATCGTTCTACTCCCCTCCCTTCCCCTCGATACAACCCTCGCTGCGCTCGGTCCACTCGGGGAC
>WFSC01000086.1 GCA_015486185.1 Bacteroidales bacterium
CCTGATCTCCTTAGGTTTATATCCTACATAAGAAATACGTAACGTATGGGATCCGTAAGGCAGTTGCAGGGTGAAGGTTCCGTTGGCATCTGTTACGGTACCTGTATTGTTTTCAGCCAGTATATTTGCTCCGATAAGGGTTTCGCCGGTTGTTCGATCGGTTACCACCCCTCTGACCACACCCGTCTGGGCATACGCGGAAAACGGGAAAAGTAAAATCCCGGAAAAAAAGAAAATCCGGATCATGGATCTTATCCTGCCCGAAGAATTCAGGTTGACCATGGTGACCGATTATTTTACCAGAATTTTTCGTATTGCCACACGCCCATCGTCTGTTTTCACACGTACCAGGTAAATACCTTGTGCGATTTCTCCCGGCAGGGTGATTATTATGCTGTGAGAGATCCAGGGTGTACGGGGTGATTGCGTTATGGGTTGGCCAAGAATATTGGAGACGCTCACCTCCCGGATACCTTTGTCGGAAACGACCTCAAACTGACCGCCGGTTACCGGATTAGGGTAAATGTATATTTGTGAAATCGGGACAGCTTCCTCCTGTATGCCGGTGGTATTGCAATCACACGTATGTGTTCCCAGTGAATCCCAGACATCTTTTCCACCCGGAACCGTATCCCATTCTGTGGATACCACAAAAGGATCGGGGTTTTGGGTAACTCCTTTTTTTACCGTATGTTTTCTGACCAGCGTATGGTCCTTGGTCCAGGCCAGCCAAAAAGGACCGAAATGGGTACCGGAGGTGTCGTGGGCCTGCACAATGTAGTTAATGACCTTTCCCTTGGTCACAATGACCGTTGAGTCGGAAAGATGTACATTATAACTGACGGTTGTGTCTTTGATGTTTGACCAGCCGTACTCCTCCGCAATGGCATTTCCAAGACCAAACTGGCCAATCAGATCAACGGCTACGGCATTGTTGACGTCCTTGGTATCTGACTTCAGTAATGCAATGGCGTCGTTGCCGTTCATGTAGGTAGGGGCAGGATACCCGTGATCCATCTGGTGAGGATACTGGCTGGCCAGCTCCTGCAGGGCCGGATCGCATTTGGGGGAGATATTGCCCCCTCCCAGATCCACGTCTTCCGTTTGTCCGTTTACCAGAATGAAAACGGAATGAGCTGGCAGGAAACCCTGTAACTGGGTGATTCCGCCGGAAAAATCCCAACCGGCACCATTACTTAAACGGACTACAAAATAATAACTCAGATCAATTACATGGTTGGTAGGGTTATAAATCTCCAGGGCTTTGTTATTGCCCGACCCTTCCACATATTCCGAGAAGAAAATTTCCGAACAGTCTGATTCCTGTGCGTTGGCCGGAATAACCGGCAGCAGGAAAACAAGAATAAAGGGTAAAATTTTTTTCATAGTTTGTTGTTTTATTGAGAAAAAACCGTATGTCTGCGGCAAACTTAATTTATATGTTACAAAGTTAAAAAATATAAATGGGAACCGGATAAAATCAGGGTGAATGTTTATAAAAAAAATGCATGGATTGGTCAAAGGAACGTTGAAGGTTGATCGTTGAACGATGAACGAAAGGAGAGACCCGACCGGTCCCCGAGTGGACCGAGCGCAGCGAGGGTTGTATCGAGGGGAAGGGAGGGGATCTGAAGGTTGATCGATGATCGATTATCGTTGAATAATGATTGATGCAACAGTGGTATCCGGAATAATTTTCAAAATAACCAAACAAAGTATTCAGGCTGAGCCTGTTTAAGCCAGGGCTTTTGGAATTAGGTATTTAAATACCTATTTAAATACCTATTTAAATAGGTAATTTATTTATTGGGGAGCTTCAATATTTTAATCAAATAAATGTCTGATCTTTTCCAGGTCTTCCGGGGTATCCACAGAGTAGTTACGGTAGGCCGAAACGGTAGCTGTTATGGGATAATCGTTTTCAAGCCAGCGATTTTGTTCCAGTGATTCGGCTAATTCCAGCGGCGAGGGTTCCAGTTGTGTGATCTCCCTGAGGATATCAGTGCGATAGGCATACATACCTATATGTATATAATAGGTGTAATGATTTCCCCATTTCTCTTGTGGGACATTGCGCTGGAAGGGGATCGGAGAGCGGGAAAAATAAAGCACCCGGCCATTTATGTCGAGAACTGCTTTTACTGCATTGGGATTAACAATTTCCGACAGATCATGATGTTTATGTACCAGGGTGGCGATAGCGGTTCCCGGTTTGTCGAACAGAGACATGACCTCATGCAATTGTTCGGGCCGGATCAATGGTTCATCGCCCTGAATATTGATCACCACATCTACTTGCCTGCCTGTTTGCTGAAGGAATATCTCAAGAGCTTCGGCACATCGGTCCGTACCGCTGCGATGGGTATCGGATGTCATCATTGCGTGACCGCCAAAATGTTCAACTTCTTCCAGTATTCTTTTGTCATCCGTGGCAACGATTACGTCTTCAAGCGCTTTGGATGCCTGTTCATAAACCCGTTGAATCATACTTTTGCCATGAATGGATACCAGAGGCTTGCCCGGAAAACGGGTTGATTGGTATCGGGCCGGTATAATACCAAGGAAATTCATGACATCAAAGAAAGAAAAAATTTTAATAAGAGACGAACATATTCTGTCATGAAACAAATACAATATTTGTGCTGGAATTGAAGAATGAATACTGTCAAATTTTCAGATAAACAAAAAAAATGAGTAATTTCGCAAAAATGAGAAAGTAAACTTAATATATGGCAGTTAATATTCAGGCGGTAAAGCAGCGGTTTGGTATTATTGGCAATGATCCGGAATTGAATCATGCCATTGATATTGCCTTGCAGGTAGCAGCAACTGATCTGTCCGTGCTGATAACGGGAGAAAGTGGAACAGGAAAGGAAGTTTTCCCACAGATCATTCATCAGTTCAGTATCCGGAAGCATGGGCAATATATTGCAGTCAACTGCGGGGCTATACCTGAGGGGACCATTGATTCAGAGTTGTTTGGCCATGAAAAGGGATCGTTTACCGGTGCCACGGATAGCCGGAAAGGTTATTTTGAGGTGGCTGACGGAGGAACTATCTTTCTGGATGAAGTGGCTGAACTGCCGTTGTCCACACAGGTGCGTCTTTTACGTGTTCTTGAGACGGGGGAATTTATCCGGGTTGGTTCATCCAAGGTGCATAAAACCGATGTGCGTGTTATCGCCGCCACCAATGTGGACCTGATACAAAAAATACAGGACGGAAAATTCAGGGAAGATTTGTTTTACCGGTTGAATACCGTTCCTATTCATATGCCGCCTTTGCGTAACAGGGGAGAAGATGTGTTGTTGTTGTTCCGGAAATTTGCCGTGGATTTTTCCGAAAAATACCGTATGCCTCCTGTCAAACTTACAGATGATGCCAAAGCAGTGTTGATGAGTTACCGATGGCCGGGAAATGTAAGACAACTGAAAAATATTACCGAACAGATCTCCATAATTGAAAAAAACCGGGAAATAAATGCTGAAACCCTGAAAAAATATCTGCCTGACTATATGGGGGTCAAACTGCCTGCTGTTATACCGAAGGATCATGGTGATAAATCATTTGCTTCAGAAAGGGAGATCCTGTACAAAATCCTCTTCGATCTGAAAAATGACATGAATGATCTGAAAAAGATCGTATTCGATATGTTGCGGGAGGGAGATCATTATAATGAGATTGAAACGAACCATGCCACTTTGATCCGGAGAATGAGTGAAAGTAAAGAAAAGAAGATGAATCCGGAGGAATCCCTTCCTGCCGCTTATCCTCATGCCGGAGGACATCCTTTTATTGAAGATACGCAGGAAGTGGAAGAGGAGACCTTATCCCTGGAAGAAAAAGAAATAGAATTAATTAAAAAGGCACTGGATAAGCATAATGGCCGAAGAAAACAGGCGGCACAGGAACTTGGAATATCCGAGCGGACTTTATATCGTAAAATAAAAGAATATAAAATTACCTGACCAAGAGAATACGAAATAAGATGATCCGGGCAATAAAAAATATTATTTTAGTTACTCTTTTCCTGATTGAACTGACGTCAGCGTGTAAGGTTTCCTATTCCTTTTCCGGGGCCTCGATCTCTCCGGATGTCAAAACAGTCTCGGTTGACTTTTTTCAAAACAGGGTGCAGCGTGGATCTACGGTGAATCCTGCTATGGGACAGATATTTACAGAAGCTCTTAAAGACAGGATCATTTCACAGACCAATCTGCAGATGGTGGAAAGCGGAGGAGATGTTGAGTTCTCGGGAGAGATTACAGGATACAAGGTGGCCCCGGTGGCAATAACCGGTAACGAAACAGCCGGATTGAACCGGTTTACTATAACTGTACATGTGAAATTTACCAATAATGTTGACCCGGATCAGGATTTTGATTCATCATTTTCACGCTATGAAGATTATCCCAGCACCAAGGATTTCAATGCTGTGGAAAGTGATCTTATCAAAAAGAATGTGCAAAACCTGACAGAGGATATTTTTAACAAAGCTTTTGTAAATTGGTAGTCTGAATTATGCGGAAGGAAGAATTCATATCTTATCTCGACACTCCGGAAAAGCTTGATTCAAAGAGCCTCCCGGAAGTGAGTGAGCTGTTGACGGATTTCCCGTATTTTCAGACAGCCCATATGATATATCTCAAAAATCTACATAATCTAAAGCATATACGCTTTGACACCCAGTTAAAAACCTCTTCTCTTTATGTAACTGACCGGAAAAAACTTTATGTATTGTTGCATGATAAACAGTACCAACCTGTTTTGCCGGCAGAAGAAGAAGAAAAAAAACAGCCGGAAAAAGTCGCAGAGGAATCATTGGAAAAAGAAACAAAAGTTGCCGGAACTACCGGGGCCGTACAGGAAGGAACCCGGTCAAAAGATGATTTGCTGAAAGAAATTCAAAGCCGTCTCCAGGAAATACAGCAATCCCATCCTGAAAAGGGAGTGGATGGTATAAAAGGTGGAAGATCCTTTTCTGCTGAAGAGAGGGAGGTAAAGGAGAACGAAAGGGAAGATAGCGAACATAATTTCAAGGGTGTGACAGGCAGCGGGGAAGAGGTTCCTGATGTGGATGACTTGTTCACGCTGGAGGACGGGAAAGAGGAACAGCCGGTGGAAGACTCGGGCAGGGAAGAGTCGGTGGGTACCCCATCCGGGAAGGATAATGTTATGGACACAGGGGATCTTTTGAATCTCGACGACACCAATGAAAATCCATCCGCTGGCAGCGGGCCTTCATCTGGGTTTACAGGGGAAAGCCGGCCAGATACCGGCGAAAAAAAAAACTTAAGTAATGAACGTTTACCCGGTTCTCTCGGGTTTAGTGGCTGGTTGGATTATTTTCAGCAGATCCCGTCAGGTGAATCTGAACATCCCGCCAGACAAGAGAAGCAGAAAAATGATTTGATAGATCGTTTTATTAAAAACCAACCCCGGATTGTACCGGGGAAAAATATTCAGGAAACACCCTCCTCCAATGAATTGCCTGATGAAAATGAAGAGGAGAAAGGAGAGGATAGCGGCTTTTTCAGTGAGACCCTTGCTAAAATTTATCTGAAACAGGGATACTATTCGAAAGCAATGCATGCCTATGAGAAATTAAGTTTGAAATATCCGGAAAAAAGTAGTTACTTTGCATCCCAAATTGAAAAAATTAAACGGATCCTTATGGATCAGACCAAAAAAAATTAGTCATGGCTATTTACACATTGATATCGGTTTTGATCATTTTGGCCAGTATCCTGTTGATATTGGTGGTGCTGGTACAGAATTCCAAAGGGGGCGGGCTGGCTGCTAATTTTACAGGTGCCGGTCAGATTATGGGCGCCCGAAAGACGACGGACTTTCTTGAAAAAGCTACCTGGACTCTGGCTGCTTCGGTAGTAGTACTTTCCTTGCTGGCTACGGCAGTGATTCCAAGAAAAAACAAGACGGAACATTCTATGATCGAACAACAAATCAACCGGACCGTCGATCCTAATGCAATTCCTTCTCTGCCGACAGCAATTCCTTCTCAACCGGGAGCTGCCGGAAATCAGGGGCAGAACCAGGGTCAGGATAATAATGGTGGCCAGGGTAAGTAAAATCATTGATATTTTTGTAAAAGGTGTCAGGTTGTCAGAAACCTGACACCTTTTTTTATTTCTGATAAGCGTGGAAGAGGGTTTTATGTGTTCTGAAAATCAGGAGAATAGAAATATTCAGGCGTGAAGTATCATTTGATACATTTTAATATTATCTGTTAAAGTGTCCCTTTCTACGCGGAGTTTACGGGAAAAAGAAATTTGGCATAGTATGTGATAAAGGGGAGTCTGTATTAAAAAATATTTTATTCAGTAAAAACTAAAATATAAAAAAGATTATGGAGAAGATAAACATTAAACCTTTAGGAGATCGTGTAGTTGTACTACCGGCACCTGCTGAAGAAAAAACAAGCAGCGGAATCATTATTCCGGATACGGCGCAGGAAAAACCTCAACGTGGCACCGTAGTAGCTGTTGGTAATGGTACCGAGTCTGAAAAAATGGAGGTGAAAGTCGGTGATTCCGTATTATATGGCAAATATTCCGGGACTGAAATTTCCCTGGACGGAAAAGATTATCTGATCCTGCGTCAGTCCGATATTTTAGCAATAGTATAATTTAATTCAATAAGTATTAACCATTAAAATCAATTAAAAAATGGCAAAAGAAATTAGGTTTAACATAGAAGCAAGAGACTTGCTTAAAAAAGGTGTTGACATGCTTGCGGACTCCGTTAAAGTAACGTTGGGTCCCAAAGGCCGTAATGTAGTTCTGGATAAAAAATTTGGTGCGCCACAGGTGACCAAGGATGGTGTGACGGTAGCAAAAGAGATCGAACTGGAAGATCCTTTTGAAAATATGGGCGCTCAAATGGTAAAGGAAGTGGCTTCGAAGACGGCTGACAATGCCGGTGACGGAACAACAACCGCTACTATCCTGGCACAATCTATTTTTGATGTCGGATTAAAAAATGTAACGGCAGGAGCCAACCCGATGGATCTGAAAAGAGGGGTTGATCTGGCTGTCCAGAAAGTTGTTGAACATCTGAAAGAAATGTCACGTACCGTTGGTGATGACACCAAGAAGATCGAACAGGTAGCTGCTATTTCTGCCAATAATGATGCTGCTATTGGTAAACTGATTGCCGAAGCAATGGAAAAAGTGAAGAAAGAAGGAGTTATCACTGTTGAAGAAGCCAAGGGAATTGAAACTACAGTAGATGTAGTGGAAGGTATGCAGTTTGACCGGGGATATATTTCTCCTTATTTTATTACCGATACCGAAAAGATGGAAGCTGTGTTGGAGAATCCCTATATTCTTCTACACGATAAAAAGATCTCCACGATGAAAGATCTTCTTCCCTTACTTGAAGCTACATCACAGGCAGGTCGTCCGTTATTGATCATTGCTGAGGATGTGGACGGAGAAGCTTTGGCTACCCTGGTGGTAAATAAACTGCGTGGTTCATTGCGTGTAGTTGCTGTAAAAGCACCCGGATTTGGCGACAGAAGGAAAGAAATGCTGGAAGATATCGCCATACTGACAGGCGGGACGGTCATATCCGAAGAAAAAGGCCTGAAACTCGAACATGCAACATTGGATATGCTAGGTCAAACCGAAAAGGTGACTGTTGATAAGGAAAATACGACCATAGTCAATGGGGCAGGTGATACGGCAAAGATAGAAGCCCGTGTAAAACAGATCAAAAAACAGATCGAAGCTTCTACTTCTGATTATGATAAGGAAAAATTGCAGGAACGTCTGGCAAAACTGGCCGGTGGTGTGGCTGTCCTGTATGTGGGTGCTGCTTCGGAAATTGAAATGAAGGAAAAGAAAGACCGTGTAGATGATGCACTGAGTGCTACCCGTGCCGCTATTGAAGAAGGGATTATCCCCGGAGGTGGCGTCGCTTACCTGCGCTCTGTTAGTGCTCTTGACGGTTTGAAAGGTGAGAATGAAGACCAAAACATAGGGATCGCTATCGTTCGCCGGGCCCTGGAAGAACCCATCCGGATGATCGTGGAGAATTCCGGTGTGGAAGGATCTATAGTGGTTGCCAAGGTAAAAGAAGGAAAGGATGATTTCGGTTATAATGCACGTACGGACCAGTATGAAAACCTGCTGGAGGCCGGTGTGATCGATCCAACCAAAGTGGCCAGGATCGCGCTCGAAAATGCCGCTTCCGTTGCCGGAATGCTGCTTACAACCGAATGTGTTGTGACAGAAAAAGAAGAAGAAAATCCGGCTCCACCTGCTGCTGCCCCGGGAATGGGTGGTATGGGTGGCATGTATTAATGCCTTGTGCAAGCCAATATATTATTCAAGCTCTTTCCTTATGGAAAGGGCTTTTATTTTTTCTTTCCGTTATTCCGGATTTAAAGGTTAATTTTGTGACGGTGGAAAAGAAAGATCTGTATTTTTCCGTTATCAGTAAAAAAAACAGATGTTAAGGCGCAGGTATCGAAACATAAGGTGGTTACTGTTAGTAGTTTTCTTTATGATGACCCATACAGTGATGGCCGGTTGGATCATCAAAGAAGAATCCCGTTTTACGGATACCCATAAGAAACAGGAGCGAATGGTTTACGCCCAGGATCATATGATCCGGCTGGAAGAAAAAGGATTGGTCACGATCATGGACCTGTATAAAGGGATTATTCAGTTTTATAATCCTGACACAAAAAAATATTGGGAAGGTACCGTGGATGATTATGATCGTGATATGGTTTCATTGATGAAAGATCGCTTTCTAAAAAAGATCAGTGATTATACCGAAAAAGAAAAACAAGATGCGCTTAAAAGTTTTGACCAAATGATCCGCCAATTGCAGTTGCCGGATTCAACTGTGGCAAGACATGACCGCATGGATGTAAAAATAACACAAACCCGGACAGGGGGAAAAATTGCCGGTTTTAATACAAAGGTTTATATGGTATGGGTGAACGATGTGGCTACCGAAGAAACCTGGATCGCTCCTAAACTTCAGCTCCTTCCCCTTCCGTTACTGGAACGTTATTACAAGATATTCAACCATATTACAAAATATTATGAACAGGGTTTCCATTATCAGGCATTTCC
>WFSC01000087.1 GCA_015486185.1 Bacteroidales bacterium
GAAAGGAGCCATGGCTATATGGGTAAAATGCCTGCGGCCTACGGGATAACGATGAGCAGTGACATAAAAAAAGAAATTTCTCAGATCAATGCCTGCCTTTAGTCTCCTTGCACCGGCCAGAAAAAAGAAAAGTGCATGGATCCCTTCATGGAAGGGAATTAGCAGCACGGGGAATAAAACAAAACCGTAAAAAGCATAGACTAATATTGACCAAAGACCCGGCCTGGCAGAAAAAAATGCCAAAGTGGGATGAACGGCTAAAAGAAGGAAAAACAATGCTGAAAGCCAGAAAAAAAAGGAGGCATTGTTTTTACGGGTCAGATAACGAAGTACAAATTCGGGGATGTCATTGTAGGATAGTTTAAGGATCAGCCGGTACCGGTTACCGTTTTCCAGTTCTTCGGGAGTCGTCTTGGTTGCCATGAGCCAAAATTAGTATTTAAATTCATAAAAAGACGCATGGTTTTTCTCCCGTTTCCCTTTTGGGTTATTTGACTTCCGGAAATGTGACCTTTTTAATTTCCTTCCAGGTAACAAGGTGGAGATTGTATTTTTTCAGGAGGGCTTTACAGGTCGCGGAAGTGACGAAATCATAATCCCTTTGGCGCCAGGCACCGTTATAGTTTGGGTGATCTACGGTAACAGCCTGTAGCTCATCATTATCAAAACCTAAATGTACAATTAGCTCATTAAGTCCCGGTTGCATGGATCGAAAGAAACCTTCATAGGTCTCTGCCCATTTTGCCGGGGGTACTCCTTCCTCCATCATAAAAATATGATCCACATACCAGGGCTCATTGCCCAGGTATGGTTTCAGTTGTGGATACATGTCTTTTACATTTCTGAGAACGAGAACAGGCAGCCGGTATTCTTTTCCAAGCTTTAAATAAAGCCGGAAGAGTTCGGGCGTTCTGAAAAGAGTGCCCATATGCGAATCAAGATGAGAGGGCTCTACCCCCAGGGCAATCATCCGGTCAATTTGTGCACGGAGTTCGGCTTCTACTTCATTTAGCTTGTCCTGTTTTGCAGCTACCTGATCCGAATGCGGGAAATAGCCTTTATCATCCAAAAGAGAAGGGATCTGATCCGATGGAAGGACACCGTCCCAGCGATAGTAATTCCATTCTGCCGTCAGGGTCAGGTGTATCCCGACATCAGCATCCGGATGATTCCTGGCCCAGGCAATGAACGCATCACTCCACGGGCACGGAACCATAACACTTGTGGATGAAACGGCGCCGGAGGCAAGCGCTTTTTCCGTTGCCATATTTTCGGAATTGCACATGCCGGCATCATCGGCATGAATGATCAATAGTTTGGCATCCTTTGGATACCCTAGTTTCTCCGCCAATGTTTCCTGACCTTTTATCGTCCCGGGAACAAAGAAAATAATAAGTAATGCAATAAGACTGGTTAATGATCTCATGATATTAAGGGTTTTAGCGTTTATCAGCAAAGATGTCGGACATCATAGTTCAAAATATTTAACCTGTGTGATAATATTTTTCCGTATAAAATTAATAAAGAAGTTTCTTAAAAACGAATTATTGACGAACAAGATTCATTGGAGTGTTAGGGAACAAACCATAGTGAATGATGAAAAAAAAAGATAATGTTGCATCGTTCTGTCCGGGAAGAAGAGGAAAAGAATTGGCAAATAGTTATTATTTTTATGCATTGGTAGTGATAAGGGGACAGGATGCATTGTGGTATGTTTTTTGAATGGTAAAATTGGGAACATATGACTTTGTTTTAACGGAAGACGGAAATGATGATCAGGGGATTGTTGATTGCATTGATGTGTTGGGGCAGCATACTGGCCGGTTACGGACAGCAGGTAGTCCAAAAGGATACGGCACGGGCACCTGTTATTCTCTCAACTACTTCTATTGGTAACGATACCCTGCCACTGGTAGAGTTGAAGGAGATCCGGGTGATCCCTATGCCAAAATTTAAGAACAGAAGGCAATACAGACGGTATAGCCGTTATGTACGAAATGTGAAAAAAGTTTATCCTTATGCCAAATATGCCGCCAGGTTGTTAAATGAGATGGAAGAACATCTCGATTCGCTTCCTAATGAAAGGGAGAAAAAGGCATATGTTAAACAAGTGGAGAAATCTCTCAAAGCCCGGTATGAAGATGATATCTGGAATATGACTTTCAGTCAGGGCAAGATACTGATCAAGCTGATAGACCGGGAAACGGGCATGACTTCCTATGAGATCATTGACCGGATGAGAGGGGCATTCAATGCAGGCTTCTGGCAGGCTGTAGCCCGGCTTTTCGGAGCCAACCTGAAAACCAAATTTGATCCCACCGGCGAAGACCGTATTCTTAACCAGGTAGTCTTGATGATCGAATATGGAATGATATGATCCCTCCTCCCGGAAAGTCCTTAACCCCTAAACTTATCAACTTAACTCATCAACCTCTCAACTTCTCTTTACATCATCTCCAGGATGGCCTTTACCACATTATTGGTGCCGTTTGCGATGTCCACAATGGTGGCATCCAGCATGTAGCAGGGGTTGGTGACCACCTTGTATTTTTTGTCTATCACGATCTCTCCGTTGTTGGTGGGTATATGACGTGCCCCCATGGCTTCGATGGCCTGGGCTGTGCTTTTGTCCTGACCAATGGTCACTTCCACATCCCTTAGCACGCAGGCAACGATCACCGGAGAAATACAAACGGCGCCGATTGGTTTCCCTGCAGCTACCATGGCTTTGATAGCAGCAGCTACTTCCTCATTTACTTTACAGTCTGCCCCCCTGAAGGCAAAATCGCTGAGGTTCTTGGCCACACCATAGCCGCCGGGCATCATTAGTGCATCGAAATCTTTTTCATCAAATTCGCTCAGGGGCCTGATCTTCCCCCGTGCAATACGCGCCGATTCGACCAGAACATTGCGCGTCTCTTTGACTTCTTCTCCCGTCAGGTGATTGATGACATGATACTGGGGAATATCGGGTGCAAAGATCTCGTAAACCGCCCCGTTTCGCATAATGGCATACAGGCTCATGGTGGCTTCATGGATCTCAGAAC
>WFSC01000088.1 GCA_015486185.1 Bacteroidales bacterium
CCTCCCTGTTGACTTCCAATACATGGATTACCGGTGTGGTGGAAAAAGGGAATGACAGTGTCTCTTTTCAAAAAAAAGTTTTATTTTCTCCCGGCAAAAGGAACCGTTTCAAAAAACGGATCCGTCTGGATGGAAATACTTATACCCTGCAACTGATCAGTTATATGCCTTCAGCACGTCCGGCTACAGTGCCTGATATTTTGCAGTTCAGAATTTCGGGACAAGAAGGGGAACAAAAGATTTACGTTAAGGCTTTTCATGGGCAGGCAGGGAAAACGGCAGAAGCAACCCTTGGGGATACCCGTATCCGTCTGCAGTACGGAGTCAGGGTCGTAAAACTGCCTTTCAAACTTTACCTGAAGGATTTTCAGATCGAGCGTTATCCCGGTTCCAACAGCCCCTCTTCCTATGCCAGCGAAGTGGTACTCCTGGATCCGGACAAAGGGATAAAGCTGCCTTATAATATTCATATGAACCATGTACTAAATTACCGGGGGTACCGTTTTTTCCAATCTTCTTATGACCGGGATGAAAAAGGAACCATTCTTTCCGTTAATCATGATGCGCTCGGTACCACGCTTACCTACATCGGTTATTTTCTAATGACCCTGGGTATGTTGCTTTCCATTTTCAATAAGAACAGTCGCTTTATGAAACTGGCTCATTCCATTGATTTGTCCGGTGCTCCGAAAAAGATCACTTCTGTCGTTGGATTTATTCTTATCATGGGTGGACTTTCTTCTTTGCCTGCCATGGCCAAAGGGAATATCCTTCCGGAAAAGGTGGTAAGCGAAGCGCAGGCGGAAGCTTTCCAGGATGTATTGGTACAGGATCAGGGAGGACGCATCAAGCCTTTTGAGACACTGGCATCTGAGATTGTCAGGAAGGTGGCTTATAAATCCTCTGTGGGAGGCTATTCTCCGGAACAGGTTGTGCTCAGTATGCTTTTTTACCCCCGGGAATGGCAAAAAGTCCCCATGATCAGGGTTTCCAACAAACAAGTCAGAAAAATGGTGGGCATGCAGGGGTCTTTTGCTGCCTTTACCGACTTCTTCGATAATGCACACGACAATGCATACAAATTGTCAGTGGCTGTGCAAAGAGCCTACCGCAAAGACCCGGCTACCCGGAGCAAGGTGGATCAGGATATCATAAAGACAGACGAAAGGCTCAATATCTGTTATCTCGTATATACCGGTAAAATGTTACGGCTCTTCCCGGTATCCGGTGATCCGGAAAACCGATGGTATGATCCTTCTGAGGTGCTGCTGCATGTTTCAGGAGAAGATTCTGTTTTCATCAGCCATACGGTTCATTTGTTATTTACTTATACCCGGGAAGGAATCGGTGAAGAGAAGTTTATACAGCTTGTTGACGGGATAAAAAAATACCAGCAAACCAAAGCAGCCGGCCTGATCCCGTCACCCGGGAAGATCAGGATGGAGATATTTTACAACAAAGCGGGCATTTTCGAAAAACTATCTATGGTTTACGGGTTCCTGGGATTTGTCCTTCTGGTCCTGTTGTTTTTTTATATTCTTCTTCCCAACCTTAAGATCAGGCTGGTCATCCGGGTTTCGGAAATACTCATTGCCACCGGTTTTGTCATCCACACACTGGGGTTGATCCTGCGGTGGTATATCTCGGGACATGCCCCCTGGAGCAACGGTTACGAGTCGATGATATATATTGCCTGGGCTACGGTACTGGCAGGGGTGGTGTTTGCCCGTAAGTCTCCTTTTGCCCTGGCGGCGGGAGGAATACTGGCCGCTCTGACACTTTTTGTAGCTCATTTGAGCTGGATGAGCCCGGAGATCACCAACCTTGTGCCTGTCCTGAAATCCTACTGGCTGTCGATCCACGTCTCTGTGATAACTGCCAGCTATGGTTTTTTGGGCATGGGAATGGTGCTGGGCCTCTTTAACCTGTTCCTGCTCATTTTCAGAACGGATAAAAACAAAGAGCATATTGACAATACCATCACTACCCTGACGCGCATCAATGAAATGACCCTGATCCTGGGTGTATATTTTATTTTTATCGGCACTTTTCTGGGTGGCGTATGGGCCAACGAATCATGGGGCCGTTACTGGGGATGGGACCCTAAGGAAACGTGGGCGCTGGTCACCGGACTAGTATATGTTTTTATCGTACATATGCGTTTGATCCCTGGCCTGCACGGCGAGTTTGCTTTTAACCTGGCATCGGTCCTGGGGTTTTTCTCCGTGATCATGACTTATTTCGGGGTGAATTATTATCTCTCCGGCTTGCACTCCTATGCTTCCGGCGAGGCGGCACCTATACCTGCCGGTGTCTTTATTGGTCTTGGGGTTTTGGCAACGATCATCCTGCTGGCATGGAGGAAGAGAAGGTTGAACGATGATCGGTGATCGATGAACGGAAGAACTGGAAGAGGGACTGAGGGACTGAGAGACTGAGAGACTGAGAGAAAGATAAGTATTGAAATCCCAAATTCCCTGCCTTCTGCCTTTTTTCTTTAGCCTTTAACCTTTAAACTTCCCTCCCCAGTATCTCTTCCAGTCTTTTCACCGTGATATCCGGCCAGGTAAGTATATGTTTTGCCTGCTCGTAAAAAGGTTTTCTTTCCTGCAGCTTGTACCGGATATAGGTCAATAACTCTTTATCTGCCATGCCGGATATGAGGGGCCTTGTATCCGGTTCTTCCTTCAGGAACCTAAACAGGATCTCAGGAGGATATTTCAGATAAATGGTTATCCCGGCCCGGTTCATCAATTCCATATTATTAAAAAAACAGGGAGTGCCACCACCTACGGCAACGACTGTCTTTTTAAGCTGAAATATTTTTAAAAGGGTCTCGTGTTCGAGTACCCTGAAACGTTCTTCGCCGATTTCCTTAAAAATTTCAGAGATATCTTTACCTGCACCGGTTTCAATGATCCTGTCCAGGTCGGCAAAGGTCAGCCCTGCCTCCGATGCCAGTTGCCTGCCCAGGGTTGTCTTGCCCGAGCCCATAAAACCTATCAGGAAAACCAACATAAAAATATTGTTAAAGGTTTGTGTATTTGGTTATATGTTAATCTGGATATTGGTGCCAATATTGTCTGGTAAAAAAGGACGATAATATTATGACAAAATCATCAATAAGTCTTCACGCCAAGACCGCAGAATGATCTGCGCAAAGATCGCTAAAACTGCATGTTAAAAGCCCATTCTTTACTCCCTCCCCCCCTCTTTGTTTTATATCCACATAACGCATTTTTATTCATTATTATATAAAGAGTTAAAATATTTATCCCGGACGCCGGTGGTATTGGTATTTATAATTTCTCAGTCCAGGTCAAGTGTCATTTGTGCAGGGTCTTCCGGTGGTGGAGTTGAAGGTTTCTTCGTCAGTATTTCCGGGTTCTCTGCTTTCTCCACCTCAAGTGTCTCATCCACCATAAGCAGGTCTTCTTCCTGCTCCCCCTCCTTCTTTACTACAGGTTCCAGTTCGTTGATATTATCTACCTGATAATTGGAAAGCCGTTTCCCACGTGCCCGGAAGCTTTTCACGCCGATAAACTCAGCTACTTCGATAATCTCGGGCTGGCGGTTTTTGTTTTTTCCCCCGAAAATAATTTCAAGGCGCGGGTATTCCACCTCGGTAATACTGATCATCTTCGATTCGGGATTATCCCCTATAAAAGATATAGTTTTCTCCGAAGGTTCAAAGGAAAAGCGTTTGACGTAATAATACCCCTGGCCGGCATCAAAATAAACCACGGAAAATACTTTTTTCCCGTCAAACTTTTTTATCAGGAGGATATCATCTTCATAGTGATTGGCCAGATCAAAATTGGTGGTATGGAACGTTCCGTTTTTGCGCACCACCAGGATCTTATCTTCTCCGCTGAATTCTCCCAGCAGGGTGCCACGGCCCTCTGCATTAAGCCGCAGTACCGTATCATCGAACCAAATCTTACGGCCACCCAGGGTAGATACCCCTTTTTCCTTCATGGTGATACTTTGCACAGCATATTTGGTCAACAGATTTCCATGTGAGTTACGTCCCTTGATAGCATAGGTACTGAAATCAAAATCAAACGACAGTTTTTTCAGACGGGGGCGTGGGCGCAGATGTACCCTGACCACCTCGGCTTCTCCGTTGGGGTTAGCACTGAAATAGAGGATCCTGGAGCCCGGTTTTCCTTTCGTGAGGTTATACTCCCTATCTCTGGTGATCCCGGTAATGGCACAACGTTTTACCAGGTACCGGGAATCACGGCCGTCGCGATATATAATATTATAAATAGTACGCGTGTCATTCTTCTTGAAAATTCCTACATGGATAATATCCTTGCCTATAAAGGCCTTATCGGTCACTTTGGTGATAATATATTTCCCGTCACGTAGAATAACGATCATATCGTCAATATCCGAACATTCTGTGACAAACTCATCCTTTTTCAGGCTGGTACCGACAAAGCCTTCTTTGCGGTTAACATACAGGCGGGTATTGGCGACCGCCACCTTGGTGGCTACGATGGTCTCAAAACTACGGATCTCTGTCATGCGGGGATAAGATGCCCCGTATTTTTTCTTTATCTGCCTGTAATAATTAATGGCATAAGCCGTCAGATTTGCCAGGTGATTTTTCACTTCTTCCAGCTCTTCTTCAATAGCACGGATAGCTTCTTCGGCTTTTTTGACATCGTATCTGGAGATCCTTTTGATCCTGATCTCCGTCAGATGAATAATGTCATCACGGGTGATTTCCCTTAAGAACATTTTTTTGAAAGGGGTCAGTCCTTTGTCTATAGCCTGAATGACGGCTTCCCAGGTCTCACATTCCTCGATGTCCCGGTAGATCCTGTTCTCAATAAATATCTTTTCCAAAGAAGACAGGTGCCAGGCTTCCTCCAACTCCTGTTTGCGTATCTCCAGTTCACGACCCAATAAATATTTTGTCTGATCGGCTGACATACGAAGAATCTCCTTCACCCCCATAAAACGGGGTCTGTTGCCATCGATGATACAGGCATTCGGCGAGATCGGAATTTCGCAGTCGGTAAAAGCATAGAGGGCATCGATGGTCTTATCCGGTGAAACACCCGGTGCAAGATGGATCACGATTTCTACCTTTTCGGCCGTATTGTCATCGATCTTTTTTACCTTGATCTTTCCCTTGTCATTGGCTTTGATAATTGAATCGATCAGCGTGCCGGTTGTTTTTCCGAAAGGGATCTCGGTAACGACCAGTGTTTTCTTGTCTCTTTTTTCTATCCTTGCCCTGATCTTTATCTGTCCTCCCCGCAATCCGTCATTATAACGGGAGAAATCAGCCATGCCTCCTGTAGGGAAATCAGGAAGCAGCTCGAAATCTCTCTCCTGCAGATAAAGAATGGAAGCATCGCAAAGTTCATTGAAGTTATGGGGCAGTATCTTGGAGGCCAGTCCCACAGCAATACCTTCTCCCCCGAGGACCAGGAGAAGGGGAAATTTTACCGGAAGCGTTACCGGTTCCTTGTTGCGGCCGTCATATGACAGTTTCCACTCGGTAGTTTTCGGATTAAAAACCACTTCGAGGGCAAACTTTGACAAACGTGCTTCAATATATCTCGGTGCTGCCGCACTATCGCCCGTCAGCACATTACCCCAATTTCCCTGGGTGTCTATCAGCAGATTCTTCTGGCCCAGTTGCACCAATGCATCCCCGATGGAAGCATCGCCATGGGGGTGGTATTGCATGGTATGACCTATAATATTGGCGACTTTGTTATACCGTCCGTCATCCAGTTGTTTCATGGCATGCAGGATGCG
>WFSC01000089.1 GCA_015486185.1 Bacteroidales bacterium
ATAACATAGTGACCGGTAATTTCTTTTACCGGGGTTGATGTTTTAATATGAACCCCATTTTCTTTTAGCTCAAACAGCAAATGTTCCCGGCTGATAGGTTCCATACCTGCAGCTACTTCAGGTAACATCTCGACTATAGTCACTTCGTTTCCCAATTGACGTAAATATAAAGCGGTCTCGCAACCAACAAGTCCTCCTCCGCCAATAACGATGTTCTTATTTTTTATCTTTTTCTTTCCATTCAATATTTCACTAAAAGAGATAACATTAGGCTGTTCAATTCCTTTGATAGGCGGAGGCAGATAATTAGCTCCTTTGGCAATGATCACGCTATCCGGGTTGAATTTTTTTATATTCTCAGCCGTTGCTGTTTTATTAAAAACAACCGGGATTTTAAGTTGTTTGATCTTGTATTGATAGAATTCGATCAACCAGTTTATCTTGTCTTTTCCGGGAGGAATGGATCCCAGGGCAAGTGCCCCACCGATACGGTCCTCTTTTTCCCATACGGTGACATCGTGACCTCTTGTTTTTAATGCGATAGCAGCTTCCATACCGGCAGGACCTGCTCCAATCACCAATATTTTTTTAATTTTAACAGCAGGGGTCAGTATCTCATCCGGTTCCAGGCGACCGACATTTGGGTTCACCCCGCATCGGATGGCCGTTCCTTCTTCGTGGCGGGCTTTTATACATTCACTGCAACCGATACAACGTTTTATCTCTTTTTCAAGGCCCATCTGTGCCTTTACAGGCCAGTCAGGATCGGCGATCAATGCCCTGCCCAAACCGATCAGATCAGCGCCCCCGGATTCAAGGATATTTTCTGCACGGGATGGATTACGAATCATTCCCACAGCCACAACAGGGATCTTTACACCTGCTTTTTTAAGTTCTTCCGACAGGTAACTCCTCCAGGCCTCCGGGTATTGCATGGGCTCCAGTCTTTTTTCCTTGGCACCGAATCCAATATCGGCATGTACGGCGGCATATCCCATCTCTTCAAACAATTTCGCTATTTTGGCTCCTTCTTTTATAGTGATCCCTCCATCCTTAAAATCAATAACACCAATCCTTGCCGTAACCGTATAATGTGTTCCGCATAATTCCTTTATCCTGTCGATGATCATTTTTGAGAAACGAACCCGGTTGGCCAGAGAACCTCCAAACTGATCGGATCTTTTGTTACTGAGAGGGGATAAAAACTGATCAACGAGCAGGCCGTGAGCTGCCTCTATTTCAACGCCATCGAAATGTGCTTTTTTAGCCCTTAAGGCAGCCTGAGCAAACATTTCCACTACTTCCGAGATCATCTGTTCGCTCATTTTACGGGGTATAATACCATCCGGCCTTATATTTATTGCTGAGGGAGCAATCGGCGTTTTCCCTCCTGATAAGACCAAACTGGAAAAAGCCCCCGGATGGGTTAGTTCCATAAATGCCAGACTACCGAATTTATGAATTTCATAGGATAACCTGCTTAAACCCGGGATAAAAGCATCATCATCTATGCGCGGTTGTGTAGCACCATGGCGGGCATCCGGATACTGAATACACATATTCTCCAACGTGATCATCGCAGCTCCTCCCCTGGCCCTTCTCGCATAATGATATATAAATTCAGGGGTAAGCTCTCCGGTTACCGATGCAAAATTCGTGGAAATAGGAGGAAAAATGACACGATTTTTAAATGTCAGTTTTCCTACTTGCAATGGCGAGAATAAAACGGGGTAATTCATTTACTGATCCTCCTGATTTTTTTCTTCGTATATATGATCCAAACCTATTTGTATTATCTCTTTAACATGCTTATCAGCAATAGCATATCGATAAAACTGTCTATCGCGTGTTACAGAAACCAATCCGGCATCTTTTAATATCCTTAGTTGCTGAGAAACAACCGGCTGATTCAGTTCCAGATGCTTTGAAATACTATTTACACAACAGGAGGTATTTTCAGCCTCCAGAAGTACTGATATTATTTTTAACCGGGTAGGATCGGAAAAAACATAAAAAAGCCGTCCCAGTTGTTTTGCTTCTTTTTCTGTTATTGTCGTTTTATTGATAACCATGTTCAATATTCATTAAATTTTAGTCTGCGAATATACGAATATTCTTATATATGAATACAATTTTCATAATTTTTTTGCAAAATTGTCCGGGGAAAAATAGAACAAGAGGTTATACCCTCTGTGCCAATAAGGTTTGGCTAACTATCTCACCCAACAATCTCAGCGCCTTGTCTATGCTATCTATACCCGGTACCGTAA
>WFSC01000090.1 GCA_015486185.1 Bacteroidales bacterium
GAGGAATACGATCACGACAATATATCCTGTTACCGTGCTGAAGAACTCCGAGATCTCTTTAGACAAAAGTGCCCACATACCGTATTGTCATATTTTATCAAAACGCAAAGGTAATATTTTTGTTGCTTGATGCTGGTTACTTGTTACTGGGTTAGGAAAAGCTGAAAGGCGTGGGTTGTTCCTGGTTCCTGGTTCCTGGTTCCTGCAAATAATAACTATCACGCAGATGACCGCGAAAAATCCATACTAAACTCTAATCCTCTAAATTCTAATCCCTTAAACCTATTTACTACATCGCTTTATCTCATCATCTCTTCATCTCTTCGTCTCTTCAAGGGGGATATGCCCGGTGCCGGCTGCTGCGCCTGGTTTCATGGTTTCACCTTCTCCAGCTCCACGGTAAAATGTCTCAGGATAGGAGCTTCATGTACAATGTGCAAACCGTGGCGGATGGTATCACGTCGTTGCCATACGCGGTGCAGGCCTTCGGCTACCGCTTTCATATGATTATCGCTATATACCCTTCTCGGTATCGCCAGGCGCACTGTTTCCAGGTCAGGGAATCTGTTTTTACGGGTTACCGGATCCCGGTCGGCCATCAAAGCACCTATTTCCACACCACGCACTCCGGCCTCGACATACAATTCTATGGCAAGGGTCTGCGCCGGGAACTCTTCCCTGGGTACATGAGGGAGAAAGCCCAGGGCTTCCACAAAAATAGCATGTCCTCCGTAGGGTTGTATAACCGGTATCCCTAATTTAGTGATCATTTCTCCCAGCAGGGTCACCTGTCGCGTACGGGCCTCCAGATATTTTTCAGTGGTTGACTCTCTCAACCCCACAGCCAGGGCATTCATATCCCTTCCGGCCATGCCTCCATAGGTTATAAAGCCTTCAAACATAATGTTGAAAGTTGTCGCTTCACGGAAGAGCGTCTCATCTCTGAAGCCGATAAAACCGCCAATATTCACCAGTCCGTCTTTTTTACTGCTCATGGTCATGCCGTCAGCATAGCTGAACATCTCCCTGACGATTTCACGTATGGTCTTGTTTTTATAGCCGGCCTCCCGGGTTTTGATAAACCAGGCATTTTCTGCAAAACGTGCCCCGTCTATAAAAAGCTTTATGCCATATTGTTTGGCAAGACGGGATACAGCCCTGAGGTTTTCCATGCTCACCGGCTGACCTCCGGTAGTATTGCATGTAAGTGTCATAATAATCAGAGGTATGTCCGAAGCCGGATGTTCTTTCAGTATTTTTTCCATTTTTCCCAAATCAACATTGCCTTTGAAGGGGTCCCTGCTGTTCAGATCAAAAGCTTCCTCCACACTGCAATCGACAGCCTCGGCATCACGATACTCAATATGTCCCTTAGTGGTATCAAAATGGCTGTTCCCGGGTACGATATTCCCTTTTTTTACAAGCACGGAAAACAACACATTTTCGGCAGCCCGGCCCTGATGGGTGGGTAAAAAATATTCAAATCCGGTAATCTCACGGATGGTGTCCCTGAGATGCTCGTAGGAAGAGGAGCCGGCATAACTCTCGTCCCCGGTCATTATGGCAGCCCATTGACTATCGCTCATCGCTCCCGTACCGGAGTCGGTAAGCAGGTCTATCATCACCTGCTCACTACGCAGATTAAAAAGGTTATAGCGGGCCTCTTCGATCCAGTTTTTCCTCTCTTCTGCTGATGAAAGGTGGATCAGCTCCACCATTTTTGTTTTATATGGCTCAAAATAAGAATGTATCATAATTCTTTATCTGTTAAAAAATGAAAGATCAGGGGAAAAATAATGTTCAGGCGTTATGATATTATTCAGAAATGAATAAAAAAAACGCCTGACTATTTGAAAAGAACAAAGCTGTCCCTATTTTTGACGTTTCGATACCTGTTAAAGGCCAGATATGATAATACGGATGATACCATATCGTTGAAAAGATTAATTTCAATGTCAGATACAAATTTACAATTTTATATCGTTTGGTCAGCATATAAAAGGAAGGAAATATTATGAAAGGAAAAAAGGTATGTATTTTCCTGCTCATTGTTATAGGTACCGGAATAGCCGGGCAGACGGAGGTTTATTCACAGATACAGGATCCTCCGGTGACAAAGCAGGATACTTCCGGCACGAAGGTTACTCCGGCAGATTCATTGGCTGCTGCCTTGCGGATATTGGAGAAATATTATAAAAATGACCGGTTTTGGCGTTACGACCAGGCACATCTCCGGGAAGCCATCGGCAATCTCATTCATTACCTGAAAGCACCACCCATTGACTCAACCATTGCTTATCTTAAAAACTATCCCTTCCCCTCCCTCCTTGACACATCTATATATAAATTAACCGATGACACACTTACTACCGGGCTTGTCTTTCCTATACGTGATACAATTATATCCGGAAATGACACCTCCCTGCAACATATCTATTTTGGTATAGACACTTCTCTGGTTTATCTCTCAGGGATATTATTGCGAAATCTTCCTGACAGTATAATGCCCTGGTTAAACAAGCAGGAAAAAGTTTTGATATCACGTCCTTACGGGGATACACTAATTCTCATGGCAAAAAACAAAAAGAAAGGTTCTGCACTACAGGAATCGCCATGGATCGTTATCCTGTACAAGGGTGATACGGCACGGATACCGGTAAGCGATATGGATTATCTTATCGCCAATGATTCGCTACGACAGACCATCCGGTTGCTGCTAAAGAAAGCGGAACAGGATTCCACACATATCTGTTTTACAAATCTTTCCAATGATAAAATCTGCATGTGGCTGAAAAACGGCGCATTGGATTATCATCGTTTCTGGCTGAAGAATGAATATCATGACTCCATAGGCATCTGGCTGGAAGATCTTTCGAAAAACAATGTACGTGTGACCGTGGATGCTAACGTCTTCTTCCGTCGCATCGATAAATACAAGAAAAAGGAAACTTTTCTGATCCCCAATGAAGGAGGAAGGAATGCCGGTCTGCATGCCGTGAAACCCATTGTTATCAAGGTCAAACCCTGGAAGATCGGTGGTAAAGGATCCATCAATCTGTCTGAAGGCATTGTTTCAAACTGGGCCAAAGGTGGTGAAAGTTCCGTTGCCACTTTATGGCTCCTGAACTCTTTTGCCAATTACAATAAAAAGAATCACCAATGGAATAACCTGTTCAGGTTGAAGTACGGGCTTCTGCAATCCGGTGCCAAGGGGATACGGAAAAATGAAGATTCCTGGGAAATTGATTCCAAGTATGGTCTGAAAGCATCTAAAAAATGGTATTACAGTGCTGCCTTGAATATTAAGAGTCAGTTTTTCAGGGGATATAATTACCCCAATGACAGTGTAGTAGTATCCAAGGTCATGGCTCCGGGTTATATTTATTCATCTCTGGGTATGGATTTCCGGCCCAATAAAAAGATATCGGTACTTATGTCTCCTCTTACATTGAAAAGTACCATGGTACTGGATACCTCTCTGATCGACCCGACCCGTTATGGTGTGGATAAGGACAAGAAGGTAAGAAATGATATGGGGGCCTACATTAAAACCTATTTTCGTTATGATTTTACCCGGGACATGTATCTCACCAGCCGGCTTAATATGTTTTATCAATATACCAATCTTCCCAAAGGTTTCAACTTCGACTGGGAACTCAACTATGCCCTTAAACTGGGACCTTTTTTCAACATAAATATTTATACACACATGTTGTATGACAACACCCAGTTTCCCGTATATGATGAAGCCGGCAACAAGGTGGGAACCACCCGTAAATTACAATTCAAGCAAATGTTGAATATAGGCTTTGTTTACCGTTTCTAAACCAACCGATGCGGCATATATTTATCACAAGTAAGGGATTTTGATCCCTTAACCGGCATTACAGGTCTTTCTGGTAGATCCTGAATTTCTTTATCAGTTTCCCGTCAACTTTTTTTACCTCGCCGATCATGGGGGTATTGGTTTCCAGGATAAGATGACTTTCAAGGGTTTCCATCCCTCTTTTAGCAGCCGACTCGAGCATTTTTATGCCCATCAGCACATCCATGCCATTGTGCCTGTATTCTGGTTTGATGCCACCCAGCAATAAAACGATCCCTTTGGTTTTTTTCATGGAACGGAGGATATGTATCAATCCGAAAGGGAAAAGATGGCCTTTGGATTTTTTGATCCCCTCACTGATATCCGGCATGCCAACAACAAAGGCAACGACTTCCCCTTCCACCTCTACAACTTTTACAAAATGTGGATCCAGAATGGGAAGATACCGTGCTGCCAGTTCGTGCATTTCTTTTTCTGTCAGTGGCACAAAACCATATATCGGAGCATAAATCTCATTCATCAATCTCAATGCAGGAACAATATATTTCTTCAACTCTTTCTTTGAGGTAAACTCAACCATATTGTAAAAATCTGTTTTATCAGAGATCCGGTCATATATCCTCTGATAAAGTTTTGGGAGTTCATCAGGTACCGAGATCAAATAATCATGGAGATCTACCTTTTTTGTATAACCCTCATTCTCAATAAGCCGGACCATATATTCAAAATTAGCTGCCATCGCCACAACAGTCTGGTATTCAAATCCCATGGTCTGAAAGCCCTGTGGATCCTTATCGGAAAAACCCAGGGGACCTACCATTTTCTCCATGCCCTTTTCCCTGGCCCATTCTTCTACTGCCGTGATAAGGGCATGAGCCACCTCCTGGTCATCATAACATTCCATAAAAATAAACCGTCCGTTTTTCTCGTGCTGGATCTCATTATACCTTTTGTTAATGATCCCCATGATCCGACCCACTACCTCTTTATCTTTATAGGCCAGCAACAGGATCGTATCGGAATAACCGAATGATTTGTTTTTCCCCGGATCGAAGAAGGTCTTTTCATCCATATACATCGGGGGCAGCCAGGTATCATGATCTTTATGGATCTTTGCCGGAAGATAAATAAATTTCTTTAACTCTGATTTTGTTTTGACAGGTTGTATGGTTACATTCATTGTGAGGTTTGGTTTGATTTCCGAAATGTAAAAGTAGAAAAAAAATAAAAATAATTTTTTTACAAAGATTTAGCCATAGCAGGTTCTTCTTCCGGTACAGTATAAGTAGCAAAGAACCAGTCATAAACCTTATTACCTGACCAGGCAAATACAGGGACAGTTAAAAAACCGGCCATAACATCCAGTGCATAATGCGCTTTAATATATACCGTCGAAAATGTAAGTAATATGGCAGGGATGAGCCACCAGTAAAACACTTTTCGTTTATCCTTAAAGAAAAAATACATCATGAGCCAGGTCATACCGATATGTGAGCTGGGGAAAGCACCGGTAGGTTTATCTCCATACAATAATATTTTCTGCATAATATGGGTAAAAAGGTATCCGTCAGGCATGCTTTCTTTTCCGGCAGGCAGGTAATACTGAGGTCCTTCCGACGGGAAAAAGATAAAGATAAGATAAAAAGTATAGAACGAGAATAAGAATATAAAGATCTCTTTCCCTGCCAGATGTGGAAGTTTTGCATAGTAGTAAACCACAAAAAAAGTAATAATTAAATAAAAGGAGAAATATCCGAAATGCATTAATTCACTAAACCATGGTTGGGAGCAACATCTGCTGAAAGCCTCACTGGGAAGGAAACCCAGGACGGATATTTCCGCCCTTACGATACCGGGATCGAGATGATGCGAAAAAAGATCACCCAAATAAGCTGTTTCCGGGAAAAAATAGGTAAGGAAAAGCAAAGGATATAATTGATGTACAGTTCTGGTCAACCTGCCAGGAAATTCTTCTTCCAGGCGCAGGATCATCCATATGAACAGCAACATGCCGGCCCGCACCAGGTAATGTCCCGTCACATTTTCATAGCTGCCGGTACCGAACAACAACAAGGAGGCAGTAAGGAAAATATACAGGATGGTAATCCTGTCAACGGGACGAAAACGAAAAAGAAATTTATGTTTGTTATCTGCCATATTGCTTTATAAACTGGGAACTCTGTTCTTTTTGATTTACTTATTCTTTTTTAAGTTTTTCTTTATACAATTCATAATTTTCCCTGTCAAAAGTAGCAAAAATTACTTTTTCAATCTCCGGATGCTGTGTTAAAAATTTTTTAACCTCCCGTATGGCAATATCTGCAGCCTGTTCTTTGGGGAAACCATAAATGCCGGTACTTATGTTAGGGAAAGCAATGCTTTTTATTTCGTTTTCCACAGCAATTTCGAGGCTTCTCCTGTAGGCGCTGGCGAGCAAATCCGCTTCTCCCCTGTCGCCACCCTTCCATCTTGGCCCGACTGCATGGATCACATACCTGGCCGGCAGGTGATATCCCCCGGTTATTTTTGCTTCCCCGGTAGGACAGCCGTTCAGCGTACGACATTCTTCCAGCAATTCCGGTCCGGCAGCACGGTGAATGGCACCATCCACCCCTCCACCTCCCAACAGACTGCTGTTGGCTGCATTGACAATGGCATCCACTTTAAGCTGTGTAATATCACCCTGAATAAGTTCTATACGATCCATAATTTGAAGTTTATGTTTATCTTATCTTTGCATCAAACTTTTCTTCAAACGCTTTTATCAACCGGTTCATCACTCCATCGATCTGCTTATCAGTCAGTGTTCTTCCCGGATCCTGGAGCACAAAACTGACCGCATAGGATTTTTTATTTTCTCCCAGTTTCGGATCTTCAAAAACATCGAATACCGTAACTTTCTTTAATATTTTCTTCTCTGTCCGGAATGCCAGTGAGCGGATATCCTCAAAACGTACCTCTTTATCCAGCAACAAAGCCAGGTCCCGGCGTACTTCAGGAAATTTGGCAGGTTCACGGTAAATTATTTTATGTTTACCGAGATGTTTTAATACCGGATCCAACCTGAATTCAGCAAAAAATACCGGCTGTTCAATATCAAAACGTTCCAGCAGGTCAGGATGCACCTCCCCGAAACGGACTATTTCCTTATTGTGTTGCCGGTAGATAAGTGCAGCCTGGAAAATATCACTGTTCCGGATCTCTTCTTTATCGGCAGTTATCTCCGGTACGCCCAGTTTCTCAACCAGACGGTCCACATACGATTTCAACACATAATAATCTGTATCCGAAGGTTTTTCCCTCCATGAAGCGGGGGCTACAGGCCCTGAAAGGAACAATGCAAAATGAAAATCTTCTCCATATTTTTTCAATGGAACATTTACTTTCTTCTCCGAATCTATATAATAAACATTTCCGAATTCATATAGTTTAAGACGGTTCCGTTTATGGTTAATATTCCGTCTTACGGCTTCCAGACCTCCGAATAAAAGGGTCTGTCGGAGACTGTCCAGCTCAGAGCTCAACGGATTGAATAATTTGGGGGTCCGGTCGGCAGGATAATCCCTGCCATTTTCATAATAGGCACCGGCTGTCAGCGAGTTGGACATGATCTCATGAAATCCCAGGGAAGCGAGCATATCGGATATCATATTAACGATCTTTTCTTTATCCGGTTTCAGGGAATAGGAAAGAGAAGCCTTCAGATGATTAGGGATGGGGATATTATTATATCCGTAGATCCGCAATACTTCTTCGATCACATCTGCTTCCCGTTTTACGTCAACGCGGTACGGGGGTACCTTCAGATCAAGTTGTTCATCCGTTTCCCGTACAATTTTAATATCCAGATTTTTCAATATTTTTTTCACCCTTCCGGCCGGAATATTAAAGCCTGACAGTTGAGCCAGTCGCTGATAACGGAGAGTTACACTAAAATCAGAAATAGGATGAGGATAAACATCATTGATCTCAGAGCTGATGGTTCCTCCGGTGATTTCCCTTATCAGGATGGCAGCACGCTTCAGGGCATAAACCGTGATATTGGGATCGGCGCCCCGTTCAAAACGGAAGGAAGCATCCGTATTCAACTGATGACGCCGGGCCGTTTTACGGATATAACCGGGCGTAAACCATGCACTTTCCAGAAACACGCTGGTGGTCTCTTCCTTAACTCCCGAGTCATACCCCCCGAATACTCCGGCAATGCACATTCCTTCTTTTTCATTACAGATCATCAGATCCTCGCTGCTCAGCTTCCGTATTTCTCCATCCAGTGTCCTGAAGGGAGTTCCTTCCGGCAGGGTTTTGATGATCACTTTATTCCCCTTGATCTTATCTGCATCAAATGCATGCATCGGATGGCCCGTTTCATACAATACAAAGTTGGTCACATCCACCACATTGTTTATAGGGGTCAGTCCTACCGATTTCAGTTTCCGCTGCAACCAGTCGGGTGAAGGACCCACTTTAACATTTGTCAGAGTGATCCCTGAATACCGGCGACAACCCTCTTCATTTTCGATAATGATATCTATGGGCAGGTCATGATTATCCACTCCGAAAGCTGCCACATCCGGATATCTCATTGCTATCCTGTCTTCTTCCTGATTCAGGAAGGCAGCCAGATCCCGGGCCACCCCGAGGTGTGAGGCTCCGTCAATACGATTCGGGGTCAGACCGATCTCGAAGACGGTATCGGATTCAATGTGAAAATAATCAGCTGCCGGCATCCCGACAGGCGTTTCCGGATCCAGTACCATGATACCATCATGCGAGTTTCCAAGCCCCAGTTCATCTTCGGCACAGATCATTCCCTCCGATACTTCTCCCCGGATCTTTGTTTTCTTTAAAGTCAATTTTTTATCTCCCATAGTAAGTGTTGTACCCACCAGAGCCACAGGCACTTTCTGTCCCTCTGCCACATTGGGCGCTCCACAGACTATGGGCAGGAGAACGCCATTACCCACATCTACCTTTGTAACAAACAAACGGTCGGCATTGGGATGTCGCCTGCATTCTACCACTTGTCCGACGACTACGCCTTTTAGCCCCCCGGGAACCGTTTCTGTTTCCTCCATACCTTCCACCTCCAGTCCCGTATTGGTCAAGATACGGGAAACTTCCCCGGGGGTAAGATCAACCGGGATATATTCTTTCAGCCAGTTAAATGATATTTTCATTGATACCTTTTGTTATTTCTTTGCTACTACACACATATTTTCTCACAAAAACCGAATGACAAAAGTAAGCATTTTTGTTCATTTGTGACCTTCGATAGATCGGCCAGACATTCTCTAATTTCAGAATACTAAAATAAAGACAGGGTTTTTCTTATTTCCCCTTCTGTTTATACTCTATTCTTTTTGTTCTTTCCAGCAGGGTTGTATATATCGGTTGATTACCGAGCAAGGCAGTAATCAGCGAGGCTGTCACAGTAGTAAGGATCAAAGGTAATATCAATTCAAAATTCGAAGTCATTTCCACAGAAAGTACCAATCCGGTCAGAGGAGCTCTTACCGTAGCGGAAAATATGCCAGCCATCCCAGCCACAGCAAAAACACCGGGATACGCAATAAGCTCAGGAAAGTAGGATTGCATACCCTGGCCAAATAACATGCCTACAATAACGCCGAGTGCCAGCAAAGGGGCAAAAATACCACCCGGCACTCCTGTTCCATAGCTAAAAACTGACAACAATAACCTGCCGGTAAACAAAATCAACAAAAACTGTAATGTAAAAGAATGATCGAGCACCAATCTTATCGTAGCGTAACCTCCTCCAATCATTTTCGGGTTAAATATACCCACTATTGCGATTATCAACCCTGCAATGACTATACTCAGGATAAAGGCAATCTTAGGTAAATCACTGAACAGATCCAATGCAAATATCAATAATTTATTAAAAACATATCCCACCAGGCTAAATAATATACCCAGGGCGATAAATAACCAGATTCCTGCTAACGGAGGATTCGGAAAGACCATCATTTTAATTACCGGATCGACCCCGATCATTAATCTGACAACAAAGTCTGCCGTACCGGAGGCAATCATGATTGCAGATACGGAAATAAATGTATATCTAAAATGTCCGTGCATTTCTTCAATGACAAAAATGATACCTGCAAAAGGGGCATTAAAAGCACTGGCCAGTCCGGCTGCTGCTCCTGCCGATACCAATGGATTATTTTCCTTATCAGGTTGCCGGAAAATATCTTTAATCATTTTCCCCAGGTTAGCCCCCATTTGTATCGTAGGTCCTTCCCGGCCAAGTAATAAACCACTGCCCAATGAAAACAAGGAAGCAATAAA
>WFSC01000091.1 GCA_015486185.1 Bacteroidales bacterium
GATAAGTCCGTAAATATCATGTTGGGGTTGCCAGGCATAGGTGTAACCGTTATTCTCATCATAGTAATCCCGGCCTCCGGGTCCGCCGTCCCATCCGGGGTCGATGTCTATCCAGTTACCCTGTGCATCCTTCGGCATGAACAGTTTCATATCCGGCTTGTAAAGGTTACGGTAGTTAAGGGATTGGCGGATGTAATAATCGAAATCCTGTTTTTTCCCCAGCTCTTTGGCCATCTCTGCCAGAGCCCAGTCATCATAACTGGCAGCCAGGGTAACTGCCACCGCCTGCCTTCGTTCAAAAGGATGTACCTGTGGCACGGTTTCTTTCTCTCCGGGATGCAGGGCAGGAAAATACCCGTGTTTACGATAAAAAGTATCCAGTACCGTAGCCGGTCCGTTACGCCAGGGCAGCATGGTAGCCTGAGAAGCATTTTTCAGCATCCCCTCATAGGCTTTCTCCACGCCAAACCCCCTGAAACCTTTTCTCCAGGCATCCAATAACAGGATAGTTGAATGAAATCCATTCATGGCAGGATCGTCCCTGTAAAGCAGCGGAAACTGCGGCAACCACCCTGACTGCCTGTACATATCCACATACGAACGGAGCATACCGGCTTCCTCATCCGGGTCAATGATCATACGTAACGGATGCAATGCCAGGAAGGTATCCCACACCCAGTCATCCACATAGAAATCATGATCAGCTTTATGTACCTTATGGTCATACGCACTGTAATATTTCCCGTCTTCCGTTATGTCAACCATCCGCTCATAACAACGATACAAGGCTGTATAAAAAACCTTTCGCTGGCGTTCCGTACCTCCTTTTACCCTGATCCTGTCCAGTTTCGACCTCCAGGCCTCCTTTGCCTTATCGGCAACAGCCATAAAATCCCATTTTGGGATCTCTTTCATAAGGTTCTTCCTGGCCTGTGCGGAACTGATAAAAGATATGCCATACTTAAAGATTACCGTGGTGGAAGTATTCTTATCAAAAGCATATAATACGACAGGAAGTTTCCGCCGCGTTTTTCTCCGGGGATCAATAACTGTAAGTGTTGATTTTTCCGCTTTTCCCTTCACATTAAATTCACCATACACATAAGCCTTCATCCCGTCAAACTCCTCGGTACCCTGTACAGCGCCACCGGAAACAATATTCCATTCGCCCCGGTTATTGATCTGCAGGCGGATCACTTTCGGATGTTTGCCATCATAATTAAACCTGAAGATACCACTAAGCGTTGCTGCAGTATATTCCGTTTCCAGATCATCGTCAATAAAATAAGTGGAATAGTACCACGGCTGGGTAATTTCAAGATCATGGTCATACATTTCCTTTTCAGTCCAGTTACTATCCGATATCGCCCCTTTATACGGCATGATGCCGAACAACTCTCCCTTGCGGTGGGATTTGATGGTAAGAGGGAAAAAACTGATCTGGTCTGATAGATAATCAGGTCGCACCGGATACATACGGATCATCCGGTAAGGTACCGAAACGGTAGGCCGGGTAGGTTGCAACAAGCGCCCTACCCCTCCGATATCCGGATCCACATAGTCGTGGTTGGCTTTTTCATTTCCCGGGTTTATTTTACAGGCCGGAAGAGACAAACTCAATAAGATAAGGAGAGAAAGAAGAATTTTTTGCATTTTTTTTATCATGATCAGGTGTATTAAATTATCTGTATTAGCTATTATGTCAAGGTTCGCAAAGAAAGATAATCACAGGTCTTTGCGTTGCGGGCCCTCTGTGCAAATAATTTTGTCACAATACTCAACCTTTCAATTTTTTACAGGCCACTACTTATTTTAAAATCATCCTTCAGTAAAATATTTTCAGATGAATCTCCAATCCACACTTCAAACATTCCCGGGTCCACCGTCCAGGCATGTTTTTTCACATTATAATAGGCCAGTGCCGATTTGTCTATGCTGAACGTCACCGTCTTGGTCTGTCCGGGTTTCAGGCTGACCCGTTTGAATCCTTTCAATGCTTTCAGTTCTCTGGGCACGCGGCATTTCACTTCATGTATATATAGCTGTACTACCTCATCCCCTGCCCTGTTGCCGGTATTGGTCACCTTCAGTTTTACAGTAAGCGTATCACTTCTGTTCATCTTTTTCTTATCCAAAGAAAGATCACTGAAAGCAAAAGTGGTATAGGATAAACCATATCCGAACGGGAAAAGCGGTTTAACATGGTTTTTGTCAAACCCGCGATATCCTATATATATCCCTTCGGTATAAAAGACCGAATCGCGGGGGCCGGGATAGGTTTGATGCACGGGAGAATCCTCCCATCTTTCCGGGAATGTCAGCGGCAGCTTTCCGGAAGGGTTTACATCACCGAAGATAATATGAGCCAGGGCATCGCCGCCTCTCTCACCGGGATACAGGCCGTCAATGATTGCCGGCACCTTGTTCAGCCAATGATCCATCAGGATGGGTGTAGCACCGTACAGCACCACCACTGTATTTTTATTGGCAGCACTCACGGCCTTGATCAGGTCTTCCTGTGCTTTAGGGAGGTTGAGACGGTCACGGTCTTTGGCTTCCCCCTCCATGTCTTTGTTCAGCCCCATGCCCATGATGACCACATCCGCCTCTTTGGCCAGAGCTACTGCTTTCTCAGACGATTTGCCCGGAGAGAATCTGTCCATTCCCAGGATACAACGGCAACTGCCCCAGTTTTCATAAAATTCGATCTTCAGATCGTAGATACGGCCCTTTTCGAATTTATACTGGGCTATTTTGAACCGTCCGGGGGCCTGGTCAGTCCAGGCATCAACGATCAGCTTCCCGTCAAGATAAATACGGACACCATTATCACTTTTACAGCCGATGTCATACCAGCCGTCACCGGGAGATATCAGTCGTCCTGTCCAGCGGGCCGACCACCGGTCAGTACGGATGATCTTCGGGTCGGGAGAACCAGGCTGATCGGGATTACGGAAACCTCCGTAGCCCCAGTCAAAATTGATATCTTTTTCTTTACGGGTAAGTGCCGGCTTACCGGCAACATCCCGGTTGTTGAAATACTCAGCCCAGACCCCGTGTTCATTTCCCATTTTTTCAGGCAGCAACAACAGACTGCCGGGTACCACGGGTAACTCCGACCGGGCCACCGGAATACCCCGCTCATATTTTATATCAGCACACGCACCATACTCATTTTTAATCCCCTGTAGCAGGGAAACGGGGAAATATCCATCATTACCGCCACTGCCCCCTCCACATACAGGTGACGGACCGGCATTAGGACCTATAACCACAATTTTTTTGTATTTTTTCTTATCCAGCGGAAGAAAATTTCCCTCATTTTTCAGCAACACAATACTTTTTTCAGCCATTGTCAGTGCCAGGTCCCGGCGTTCCTGCGTATAAGCCTGGCCACCATAACCTGTCACCCCCTCATCAAACAACCCGGCCCTGAACATAACACGCAGGATCCTTCTAACTTTCCCGTCAATGAGTGATTCTTTGATAATCCCTTTTTCCAGCAGTGGCATCACCGAATTCCGGCCAAGGAACCTTCCCGTAGGCATTTCCAGGTCGAGGCCAGCCTCGAGGGTAGGCAACGTACTGTGCACACCTCCCCAGTCGGAAACGACAGCTCCCGTAAAACCGTATTCATCTTTAAGAATATCCCGGATCAGGTGTTTGTTCTCGGCACAATAATGACCAAAAGCCGCATTATAGGCAGTCATGATGGTCAGACCGTCTGCCTTCTGCACCACAGCTTTAAAAGCAGGAAGGTAGATCTCCCGCAAGGTGCGTTCGTCCGTCCAGGCGTCTGAGCTCATGCGGTTCCACTCCTGGTTGTTCAGTATATAATGTTTGGTACAGGTGACCACCTGCTGGCTCTGCACCCCTTTCACATAGGCCACTGCCATACGTGACACCAGAAAAGGATCCTCTCCAAAACCTTCGAAAGTCCTGCCACCGTACGGGGTCCGGGCTATATTTATACAAGGCCCGAGCAACATGTTATACCCGAGATCACGAACCGCAGCACCAATCTGCCTGGCCACCACATTCACCAGAGAATCATCAAAGGTGGCAGCAAAATTAATGGTGGCGGAATAATTGGTGGACCCGTTTTTTCCATTAGGACCCAATGGCCCGTCCGTCATCACCAGTTGTGGAATACAAAGTCGTTTATTGGCAGATGTCCGGGAAAGAAAATTAACAGCCCGTATAATTCTTGTTGGCGTGGTGCCTGCCTCGACTTTTCCCCCGCCTTCCTGAATATCCTTGCCATGTATCATCTCCAGTTTTTCATCCGGCGTCATCCGCTTCAACAGATCATCCACCCGTTGCTCAACAGGCACATCTGCTCTTTTATAAAGCGGCAAATCTACCGTCCGCTGTGCATTTGCCGTTATGACAGCCAATAAGACAAGGCTTACCCCGAGAATTGGAAAAGGTTTTAATTTCATGATCTAATAATTATCTACAATTAAAAAGCATTTCAAGATATCAATTTTAACTTTTATTTACCATTGTGTAAGGGATCGTTTTCTTCATTCTTTTCTCTTCCTTAACCGTAGCCACAATACGAGGGCAGAATACAAAAGGAAAGAAAATCCCAGATAGAAAAAAAGTCTGGCATATTCAGGAAATATCGTATTGTATTCCCTTACTTTTCCATACCGTAAAGCAAAGTCCAAAGCCAGCGACAACAAAAACAAAGCACCGATCACACCCGTTACCGGAATAAGCTTTGCAGTAAAAAAGATCCGCTGATCCTCATTTCTTATATTTCTCCGGATAAGTATCCAGGCTGCCACCAACACCCAGAAAAACCAGGAAAATATCTGCCAGCCATTTAGTGTTCTGAAATAATCAAACAGGGTGATAAACGGACGGAAATTGAGATTTTTCTTGTCATAATAAGGTCTGTCGTGATAAAGGAGCACTTTCAGCCGGCTCTGGTCATGATCTCTCAGTACATCCAGGATCGCCTTTTCTTTAGATACCGGATCCATCCGGTGCCACCCGGGAATAGTAAAATCGTTCCATAATGAACAGACGTTACCATAGCCATGAAAGTCAAGGCCTCCATTCATGATCAGGTGATTCTTCTCGCAAAAATTACGTATTTTCCAATAGATATCCCTTGGGTAATAACGATCTTCCGCAGTGTTTTCTATCTCAAAACCATCCACACCGAGGTCACGGTAATAAGCCAGCGTTTTGTGTTCTCCGTCAAACCAGTGATTAACGATAACGGCGCCATCGTCAGCGTGCGTGGCAGCCACAGCCGCAGAATCACTGTACCCGTGCGTTGAGAACTTCCTTTGCAGCCCCAGCAGGCTCAGATGATTACTTCCCGAGAACTCTTCCCCACACATCACCAGGGGTTCTACCGGAAATTCTCCCTTTCGTTGTGCCATTTTAAAATCCAGGGTCCTGTCATGATTATTATGATCCGTGATAAAAAAGGCATCAAAGCCATTTCTTTTGTGCCAGCGCCACAAACTTTTCTCAGAGATCAGTCCGTCATGACTGTATTCGGTATGGCAGTGGGTAGTCACCAGGATCCCGTTTTCAGAACCATTTACGATCGTATTATTGGGTAACCGGATGAAGATCATCACAACAAAGAGGGTAAACAGCAAGCCTGCCACAATGGGAATATCAACCAGCCGTCCGCCAAACCATCTTCTTTTACTCTTTTTCTCCCGGACAGATACTCCCTTCCACACCATCCATACAAGGTAAAAAATAAATAACCACCCAAGGGCAACCGGTACCTCCGTCAGTGCATACAACGAACGATTGAAAAAAAGCAACAATCCCAACACCGGTTCAAACACGATCCTGACAACAGGGATACGGATGCCGAATTCAGGCATGATCTTCAGGGAAAGCGCATCTATGATCCCGGGACGGTAATGAAAAGCCACGTCGATCACGAGGATGAGAACCAGAAAAACACCTGTTGCAATAACAATACGTTTTGATCTTTTATCCATGGGTATAATTTTTTCCTTTTATCTTTTTCCTTTTATCTTTTTCCTTTTATCCTTTTCCTTTTATCTTTTTCCTTTTATCTTTTATCTTTTATCTTCCCTTCAGGGAAACACTTTTTCCATTTTCATCTCATTATTCTCCTGCCAGACCCTGAATACGGGCCAGGTATTCAGTTTATTGGCGAGCCGGTGACCTTCTTCTTTCGGCCCCTTGTAAACATAAATGCGCATCTTCATACCCGGATTGTTCTCATTCAGTTCCTCACGGAACACAGCCCGCCGTTCTTTTTGTCTCCAGGTCACGGCCAGATGTTCCACGCTGCAATCCTTGATGATCGTATAGCCATTACCCAGGTATAAAAAGCCGTTAGACAGGGCCATGGCAGGATCATGTTTGAGATCGGCAGGCACCTTTGCCATGATCGCTTCTCCGGTTCCGGCTGAAAAATATAATCCGTCCGGTGCTGTCTCAAAGGCGATCTCTACAGCTCCGTCGCGGGGTCTTTCGCAGGAAATATCCATCCTGAACAGGCTGTCATTGATCTTTTTTACAGCGATCCGGTAGGCAGCAGCCCGCACAAAGACAGGTATGGGAAGATAAGCATTGACGTCCTGTGATCCAACCTGCGGGGAGGGTTTCTTTTCAACCATCACTTTCCCGGTACATGTATTAACCACTAGGTCTTTGTCACCGGAAGGGATCACCTTTTTCAGGGCATCGAAGATCTTCTTCAGATACATCCTGGCATTGGCCACCTCATTGGCCGTATATTGCACCTCCACCAGCCAGGGGGTCCATCCGCTCGAGTCGGAGACTTCGGAGAGGAACAGATGTTTCCAGGCATTTTTCAGCCATGTAAGTAATTTGGTGAAGATATTTCCTCCCACCTTATCTCCGGCATAATTCACCAGTTTTTCGGCTGCCAGGATCTCTCCCCGCAACCGGTAACTAAGTGCCCGGGTGATCCCGTCGGTTTCCACGCCGCTGCGTTGCCTTCCCATCCACATAAACGGTCCGCACACCGACATGTTCCATGTACCCTCGGGGATAAATCCCGCATCGGGAATTTTATAATCACGGTCTTTCTTAAGGATATTCACCAACCCGGAAATGGTCACGAAACGGTATCCCTCCTCTTCCAGCTTTCTGAAATGATCTTCGTTTTTCTTCTCCTGTTCCGGGACCCGGTAAAAATCGCTGTTATAGTCACGTGTATTGAACACCTCCCCGTCATC